>SKLO01000466.1 GCA_007123195.1 Verrucomicrobiales bacterium
CACCCCGACGCCGCGCCTCACCATGGTCTCGCGGACGCAGCGCCCGTAGGTTGAATTGTCTTCAATTCAACCGGGGTGGGGGTGGTTCGTACCTTGCGCCCACTTCCTTCACGGCCGCTATTGCACTCTGCGAATGGAACCTGCGCGTGGCCCCGGCACCGGTGCGATCGCAAGACGCACAAGAGGTCGAATTGCGCCAATTCAACCTACGGGGCTGCCGCCCAGGGCGGGCGGGTGGACAAGCCAGTAAACCGCGTAGTGCGCCAGCTGCCGCCCCCACCCAGCGGCCCGAATCCTTCCACCGCCTCCGCTCCCCCAACCCCTGTCCGCCCGCCTGCGCGCCGGACGGGGCGACGTCCCCGTCGCCCGTGAATGGTCAGTGGATGGAAAAGCCCATGCAAAAAAGCACCGGCGGCCGCAATGGCCGCCGGTGCCCCCAGTCCACCAAGTCGTGACGGGCTGGCGCGAGTCGCCGCAATCAGAAGGTGATTTCCAGACCACCGTAGTAGGTGCGCGGCTGGTTGCCGCGCGGGCCCTCGGGCACGCGGCTGGTGATGAAGGTGTCGTCGAGCAGGTTGTTGATGCCGCCGAGGATGGCGATGTTCTCGGTCAACGCGTATTTGACGCTGAGATCGACCAGGAACGCGGATTCGGTCTTGCCGAAACGGGCGTCGGGCGAGCCGTCGGGGGCGCGCAGGCTGGTCGAGTTGTCGGCGGTGCCAAACATGGCCGGGGTGTAGGTGCCGTCGAGGTAGACGCCGAGGTTGCGGTATTCGACTCCGACACCGGCGCTGATTTGGAAGTCGGGGACGTATGGCACGCGGTTGCCGACCTTGCCGCCGCTGAAGATCGACTCGGGATCAGCCGAGGCGGCGTCGCTGCGCAACTTGGCGCTGGTCAGGGTGGCTGAGGTGCGCAGCGGCAGGCGCCAGTCGGTGGCGCTGTCGTGCAGGGGATCCCAGCGCAGCGCGGCCTCGGCACCGTAGACCCGCACCTTGCCGGCGTTGGACGGGGCACCGGCGGAACCCGAGGCGCCGATCAGGTCGGTCACGATGAGGTCGTTGAAGTCGGTCCAGAAGCCGATCAGCTCGGCTTGCAGCGCCGGGGTGTAGTGGCGGATGCCGATCTCGTAGCCGTTGGAGGTCTCGTCGTTGACGCCGCCGACCGCCGAGTTGGGGCCAGTGATCGAGAAGCCGCGATAGTAGCTGGCGAACACGCTGGTGGTGTCGGTCAGGCGGTAGACCACGCCGACGCCCGGGGCGAACAGGTCGCGCGAGCGCTTGTCGACGCCCTGGCTGGTGTCGACCGCGGAGCCGACGCCGAAGGTCTCGGACTCCTGACGGATGTGCTCCCAGCGCAGGCCCGGCTTGAGCGAGAACCGGTCGAGGGCGATGTCGTCCTCGATGAAGGCGGCGAAGGCGAGGGTCGATTCGCGGCGGTTGCCGCCCGAGCCCTGGGCGCCGCGGCGGAACGACTGCACGTGGCCGTTGTCGTCGACCAGGAAGGTGTCGTCGCGCTGGTTGCGGCGGACTTCGTCGAAGTGCAGGCGGGTGCCGATGGTGAGGCTGTGCTCGAGCGGGCCGGTGATGAAATCGTAGTCGACCCGGTTCTGCACGCCGAGGGTGTGGTAGTCGCGGCGGTTGTCGCGGTAGTTCCAGCCGCCGGCGGCGTCGCCGCGGAGGATGTCGAGCGCTTCGCCGCCGCCCGCCAGCGCTTCGGACAGGCCGACGTTGCCATCGCTGGTGGCCACGTTGCGGAGCTTGTACCAAGCGCGGGTGAACTGGGTGGCGTAGGCGGTGGTTTCAACCCGCAGGTCGGGAGTCGGCTCGATCACGTAGCTGAGGGAGCCGTTGTATTGCTCGGTGGGGATGGTGTCAAACCGGGTGCTCACATAGCGGCGGTGGGGATTGCCGCGGAAGTCGGATTCGGTGAGGCCGAGGTAGGTTTCATTGGAGCGCAGGCGGGAGTAGCCGAACTTGGCCTCGAGGCGCTGGGGGATGACTGAGTTCGGTTCCCAGAACACCTTGACCATCGGTTCGATCAGGTCGAAGCCGGTGCGGCCGCCCGCCTGGTCGATGTGGCGGAAGCCGTCGTTCTGCCGGTGGTAGAGTTCGGCGAGGAAGCCGTAGGTGCCGGCGTTGGTTTCGCGGGTGTGACCGAAGTGGAGGTGGTTGAGGAAGTAGTTGTCGCTGCCGTAGAGCGACTTGAGGTAGAAGGCCGAGTTCGATCGCAGGGCCGGGGCCGGATCGGGCGAGAGCACCTGCTTGGGCGCCTTGGCCGAGGGGGCGAGGCTTGGCGGAGCGGTCGGGGCGGGCAGCGGATCCAGGGGCACGAACGGGGTCGACAGGTAGTTGATGACGCCCCCGGTGGTGTGCGGGCCGTAGCGCACCTGGCTGGAACCCTTGAGAACCTCGATGCCGCTCATGCGGCCGACGCTCGGGGTGTAGTAGGCGGCAGGGGCGGAGTAGGGGGCCGGGGCCATCATGATGCCGTCCTCCATGATGGTGACCTTGGCGCTGCGGCCGCCGTCGGCGCCGCGCAGGCTGACGTTGGGAAACAGGCCGAAGCCGTCTTCTTCGCGCACGTAGACGCCGGGCACCTGGGTGAGGACCCGGTTGGGATTGGTGTAGCTCTGGCGGCGGATGTCGTCGCCGGTGATCAAGGCGGCGGAGCCGGCGATGCTGGCAATGGCCTCGGGACTGCCAATCACGGTGATGGGTTGCAAGCTGATGGTGCCGCTGCCGGTGGTGACCGGGGGGGCGTCGGACTGGGCATGGCTGGTGGGGACAGCGGGCAGGGTGAATGCCAGGGCGGCGGCCGCGATGGCGGCGGCGGTAGTGGCGACCGGGTTGGAACGAAGAGATGTTGGAACCGACATGCCGCTTCTTTATTGCGACCGAATCTCAGTTGCAAACAAAAAAA
>SKLO01000464.1 GCA_007123195.1 Verrucomicrobiales bacterium
GCGATGGCGGGTTGCAGGCCGAGCTTGACGGCAGCCTCGCCATCACGCTGCCGGGCGTCGATTTCAGCGGCGACTTCACGGTGGCGATCGACACCACCAACCCGGATCCCGCCGACGACTTTGTCAGGGTGACCGGCACCGGGGTGGAACTAACGGTCGCCGGTCAGACGATCACGGCCAACGTGGTGGTGGAGCGGGTCGAAGTGGCCCCGGGCGAGGTTCTTGTCCTGGTGGCAGTGACCGAGGGCAGCGTCGAGATCCGCGCCGGGCCCGGTGGACCCGTATTGATTTCGCTGCAGGACGGGGAGGGCACCCTGATCGTGCAGCCCGACGGCATCGCGGGCACGCTGGCCGGGGTGGTCGCCATCAACGTTCCCGGCATCGACGCAGCCGGAGCGGTGTTCCGGTTCGCGATCAACACCACCGGTCAGGCCGTCGACCGGACCTTCGAGGTGGCCGGCCAGCAGGTGGCCATCGATCTTGCCGCCGGTCCTTTCGTGCGCGTCGAGGGGTTGGATGTGACCCTGACGCTCGGCGGTCTCACGGCCAGCGGGAATTTCTTCTTCGACCAGGCCACCGCGGTCGATGGCAGCACGATCACGCGGCTGGCCGTGCACCAGGTCGCGATCGGCGACGGCGACAACGGTCTTACCAATGGCGAGGGCGGTTTCATCATCACCGCGGCCGGGGTGGCCGGATTGATCAGCGGTGACATCGCCCTGCAAGGCGGGTCGGCCTCGGTGAGCGGTCGCATGGGCTTCCGCCTCAACACCACCGGGGCCGAGGTCGACGAGACCCTGCAGGTGGGCGGTCGCGAGCTGGCGATCAAGTTCGGAGCCGGTGAAACCTCGACGCCCTTCCTTCAGTTCTTCTTTGCCGAAGCCAGTTTCCAGGTCGGCGACTTCGTCACCATTGAGGGCAGCGTCAGCTTCTCCAACCGAGCCCTTGCCGATGGCACCCAGGCCGAGGTGTTCGTCGGCACCAACCTGACCGTGTTCCTCGGCGACGGCCCGGCGCGGTTGGCCGATGGATCGATCAATCCGACCGCCACCGGCATCATGATCACCGAGGCCGTGCTCGGCCTGGTGCGCTTCGCCGACGGCACCCTGGCATTGCAGGCCGGCGGAGCCCTGGCGCTGCTCGGTCCCTCGGGCCTGGCGCTGCGCGGCGCTGCCAGCGTGCGCTTCAACAATTCCACCCACGAACTCGACGAGACCTTCACCATCCCCGGCGTTTCGGGTTCGCTCTCGATGAGCTTCGGCGACGGTGAGACCACGGCAGGCGGCGCGCCTTACGTGAGCTTCAGCGGCACCGGCATTGAACTCGATGTGCTCGGCCAGACCCTTCGCGGTGACTTCGGCTTCGCTCCGGTCGGCGCACCCGGTGACGGCCCGCGCACGATCCGCGTCACCGCCGCCAACGTCGCACTGACCCTCGGCGGCGACGGCGGCGTCGTCAGCCTGCGCGAGGCCGGCGGCGAACTGCTCTATTCCTCAGCCGGATTGCGCGGCGTGCTCGGCGGTTTGATCGACGTCGACCTGCCGGACGTCACGTTCTCCTCCGGCTTCCAGCTTTCGATCAATACCACCACCACTGTGGCGACCGGCCCGTTCAGCCTGCCCGGTGGCGCTAGCGTGAGCAACCTTCCCGCCGGACCCTACCTGCGGCTCCAGGCCGACGACACCGTGCTCAACGTGCTCGGCCAGAGTGTCCGCGGCGACTTTGTGTTCGAACGCGCCACCGATGCCGCCGGCGATGCGGTCATCCGCCTGGCGGGGACCAATGTATCGGTGTTCGTCGGTGACGCCGATGCCGACACCGGCGTGCGCCTGAGCGGCGGCAGCGGCAGCCTGCTGGTGACCGCGGCAGGGCTGGCGGGTCGGTTTGCCGGTGTCATCGAAGTGGTCGGCATCGACGACGTTGCGATCAGCGGTTCGCTCGCGCTCGCGATCAACACCACCGGCGCTGCGGTGATTGAAAGTTTCAGCGTCGGCGGTGCCACCGTGAACCTCGATCTGCCGGCCGGTCCCTACTTCCGCATCGAAGGCAACGACGTGACCCTCGGGTTCGCCGGCCAATCGATCTCCGGCAACGTGACGATGGAATCCGCCGCCACCGACGACGGCCAGCGCGTCGTGCGGGTCGGCATCAGTCAGGTCAACGCCGGCTTCGGCTTCGACGGCAATGATCTCCTCACCCTGACCAACGGCAGCGGCTTCCTGCTGCTTGGCCCCGCCGGTCTTGCCGGTCGCATCGAAGGCGCGGTCGCCGCCAACCTGCCGGACGTGACTTTGCAAGGCCAGCTGGCTCTTGAGATCAACCAGACCGGCACCGCGGTGGATGAAACGCTCGTCGTCGGCGGGGTGGAGACCCGGCTTGAACTCGACGCCGGCGCCCTGCTGCGCTTCGCCGGCAGCGGCGTCACCCTGACGGTGCTGGGCCAGACCCTGACCGGCAGCTTCCAGATCTCGCAGGGGATCGACGAGATCTCCATCACCATCGACGACGCCACGCTTTCGCTCGGCGGCGGGTTGCTGCTGGCAACGGTCAATCAGGCGCAGTTCACCTCCTCCGCCGCCGGTCTCGCCGGATCGTTCGAGGCCACCGTCGCGCTCGCCGTGCCGGGCGTCGAATTCGGCGCCGGATTGCAGGCCGAGATCGACACCACGATCAGCGAGCCCTTCGTCAGGCTCACCGGCACCGGCATTGAACTCACCGTGCTCGACCAGGTGCTCGGCGGCAACTTCGTCATCGAGGCGCGCACGCTGGCCGACGGCACACGCGCGATTGAGATCGCGGTCAGCGAGCTGTCGTTCAACTTCGGCCCCGGTGAGGGTGACGACTACCTCGCGGTGGAGAACGGGCAGGGTGCGCTGGTGATCCTGGCGGGCGCAGTGGCCGGCAGCATCAGCC
>SKLO01000341.1 GCA_007123195.1 Verrucomicrobiales bacterium
CATCCGCCCGCGTCAATCCTTCAGCTCCAGGATGCGGAAATTCTCGAACCGCACCCAGTGCTCGGCGTCATCGGGACCGTGGTAACCCTGCAGACTGATGTGTTCCTCGCCGCCCGCGGGCAGCGTTCCCTTGGCGGCGGTGTGGAAATCACCCTTTCCATCGGGGCGGAACTGGGCGTGATACTCGCGGCCGCTGACCACCAGTCGCAGCTGCATGGTGTGGGTGTCGGTCAGGTGCTTGCCCGGAATGATGCAGATTTCTCCGTCCACCAGTTCATGCACCAGTTTGAACACCGGTTGGCCGTCCTGATACCAGGTCAGTCCCGCCTGTTCATACTGCACCTTCGGCGGCACGGTGAACACCACGGTCACTTCAAACGCCAGGGTACGATGGTCGCGTTCGGGCACCGGACGCACGAGCGCGTTGCGCACGGTGTCCGCATGGCCCGGCAGCAACCGGATCTGAAGCGCGCCGTCCCGCAGGCGCCAGGCCCCGTCCTCCTCGCGCAGCCAACTCCAGCCCTCGGCCAGGCGCTCATCGAACCGGTCTTCAAACTCGACCCGCGGTTCGTCGGCCGCAGCCGATGCCGTCGCCAGCACCGCAAGAACGAGCACGAGGGGTTTCATCAGCGACGGGCGCGGGGCAACGGTGGTGGTCATCGTGATTGGCGTTGAATTGGAGTCGGAGACAGGCCAGCGGCACGGGGGAAAGAAGATGGGGCGCCCGAACAAAGGCGGCACCGCCTCCGGTGCGTCGAGACAACGGCCAGACCGGCCAAGTCCCGCAACGCAAGCAGGCTATTCCAGTCTGCGACGGGATGCGACCGGGAATTTCGGGGGAACTCCCACCGGCTGCTTTCCGCCTGTGCCCGCCGCTACGGAGTTGAGATGATGGAACGGGATCGGCCTTGAGCAACCGGCGATCCAGATCATGCAGCATGAGTCCCGCCCGCCTCTGGAAGAGCCCGGCACGTGTCCAGCGGAACCGATCCGGAAGGCTCCACAATTCTTGTCCCAGCCAGGACAAAAACCGTGTGATCCACGCAAGTGATAGGGGTAACATCCGCCCGTCCACCCTCGGCCGGCTGCATTGTCAGCTGAGCAAGGAACCAAGACTGATGCGTGGGAATTCGCCAATGATCGTCCAACGGTTGGATCTGACAATCCACAACCGCAATAGCTTCGATTGCGGCGTGCCGGAGCTAAACGACTACCTCGCCAAGCAGGCGAACCAAGACGTGAGGCGGGCGGCGGGCGGTTGCTGGGTGGCAGTGGCGGCAGTGGAAGACCGGGAGGTTCTCGGCTACTACACCCTATCGGCGGAGGCAGTGGAGGTGAGCGAGCTGCCGGAACTGCCAAAGTCCCTCGGCCGGAAACTGCCTCGATACCGGAGAATCGGAGCGGCCCTGCTCGGCCGGCTTGCCGTGGCGAAGTCGGCGCAGGGACAGAAGATCGGCGAGCGGTTGCTTTACGACGCGCTCACCCGCTGCCTCGTGTCCGAGATTCCCTTCGTGGTGATCGTGGTCGATCCGAAGGACGACCGGGCGGCAGAGTGGTATGGGCGGTTCGGTTTCCGCCCGATGAGCGGCGACCGGATGGTGGTCACGATGGCCGAACTGCGGACTTACTTCGCCGGCTGATTGACATCGCTGGTGACCGTTTTCCGATACAACTCAAGAGCCCCGAGCATTTCCTTCGTCGGCTTGCGCGGCGGAGCGTTCAGGATTTCGACGAAGCGGCGGGTTTCCTCCTCGTTGAGCCGGATCAAGGTGCGTTCCTCAATCACCTCTCGAGCCTTGGCGAGCAAGTGTTCGACAGCAAAGGCCGCCAGCGAGCGCCCTTCCATTTCGGCAGCGCGCTCGATGGTTTCCTTGTCCCGTGGGCTGACCCGCGCGACGAGACGCTCAGTGCGATTTTCCTTGGTGACGGCAACCACCATGGAATGTGTGCCACGGTGTCACCCATTTGCAAGCCTGAATTAACGATGCCAAGGGCAGCGGCTCACCACGGCAATGCGAACCGGTAGGGAATCGTCAGGGCCGAAGGTGGCGATGGCGATCAGAGTGCTTCGTGGATGTAGGCCAGGGTCAGCACCACGTAGGTGGTCACCAGCATCGGGTCGTTTTCCCACCAACGGCCGGTTTCGTTGACCCAGGTGCCGTCGGGCTGCTGGGTGTCGAACAGGCGCATCGCCAGGTCGAGCCGCCAGTCGGCCTTGGTGCCGTCCTCCAGCGCCAGCTCCTTGACGCCGGCGGCGGTCAGGCCTTTGGCCATGGTGTGGTAGTAGTAATACAACCCTTGCTCGCCCATGAACGGGTTTTCCTCGACGGTGTAGTGTCGGTTCAGCCAGTCGATCGCCGCCGCCACCCGCTCGTCGTCGGCGTCAAGGTCGGCGTAGATGAAGCTCAGCAGGCCGGCGTAGGTCATGCTGCCGTAGGAGCGCGGCGGGCCTTCGCCATCCTCCTGAACGTAGCTCTTGCCGGGGAAGTAGATAAAGCCGCCACGGTCGCGCTCGTCGGTCGAGACCCAGTCCTGGTCGTTGCTGTCGGGCAGGTTCTGGGTCCGTGACACAAAGGTGATCGCCGCGTCCCAATCGAGGTCGATGTCCGAGCTGATGTCGATCTCGCGCTCGGCGAAGTAGTTCTCGGCGTGGTGCAGAGCTTCGAGGGCGAGATGGGTGTTGGACAGGTCGGAGTGGGCGTAGGTGCCGCCGTAGCCGATGCCGCCGTCGAGCGGGTTGTCGGTCACGCCTTTGAGATCGAAGTCAGCCTGCTGGTTGATGAGGAACCGGCGTGCGTTGAGCATCATCGGGTGGAGGTCGACGTTGTCGAGTTCCACCAGCGCACGCAGGGCCACGGCGGTGTTGTAGGTGGCCAGGCCGCGGGTGTAGATGCCGCCGTCGGTTTGCA
>SKLO01000642.1 GCA_007123195.1 Verrucomicrobiales bacterium
CCATCGCGCCCCTCATCCGGCACCACGGTGAAGACGTGACCTGCATGCGCATCAGGACCGTGGCGGCTGGTGCCGGTCATCGCCTTGGCGCCCAGGTCGACGGCGTGATCCTGGTCGTGACCGTCGGCCGTGAGGTAGGCGTTCGGATTGCCGACCAGCACCACACTGCGGTCGTGAGCGAAAGCGATCCGGCGGACAATGGCGGGCGTCTCATCGCCGACGACCTCACCGTCTGCTCCGACCGGGCGCACCAGCGGCAGCGCGACGGCACCGGATTCGCCGGGCGTGACCGCGAACAGCTGGCCCTCCTTCTGATAGCCGCCGCCGGCGATCAACCGGCCGTCGTGCCATGCCAGTCCGCGCACAAAATCAGTCGGCAACCCGCTCTGCGTGGTCCACTCGTGAACCAACCCGTTGTCCCCGCGGTCCAGTTGCAGCACGCCGTTCAATCTCGTGCCCAACCACAGATGATCGCCACCCACGACCATGGAGGTGATGGTGGACGGCGACTCCCGCAGCTGCTCCAGGCGGGCGCCCGACGCATCTGCACGCAGCGCCGCCAGGTAGGATCGGCCTGCATGATAACTTTGCCGCTTTTCATACTGGTCACCGGCCCAACTGCCGATCGACCCCCGGTCGATCCCCGCCAACAGCGTGTCGCCATCGAACAGCAACGACGTGACCACGGACCTCGAGTCCGGTTTGCCAAGCATGGTGGGCGCCACCTCCAGCAGGGGCGGCAGGACATCGACGCGGCGGACTTCAAACCGGAGGTCCTCTGGAAACATCGGCTCGTCCAGACGAGCGCCGGAACGGGGACCCGGCACCGGCAGCGCCAGCAGGGCCGTGGCGGTTTCGGGCCGGCCGACTGCCTCGAACACCTCCTTGAGCGTGGTCTGCCAGCGCTCGTCCTCCTGCACATTCTGTCGGAACGTTGACCTGTGGGCCACATAACTTGGCCACAACAACTCGAAAAACCTCGCCCGATCCTCCGGAGTGGTGAGCATGGCGTGGCCCTGCATCGCGAACTCGGCGATATTGGTGTTGAGGTCAAAAAAGCCGGGATCCAACCGTCTCAACCGTTCGACGTGCTGGCGCTGGATGCGCTCCGAATACAACTGCCGGCGGTCGCGCGGATAGCGCTGCGGAACATCACGGAAAATCCGGTCCTGGATGAGCAATTGGGCAATGCCGACGGAGGCCACCATATCCTCGGGATCGACGGCATCCGGGAACCTGGTTTCGAACTCCGCCAGGGCACGGTTCAGTTCCCAGGTGGCCGGATACGACATGTAGTGATCCTCGATAGGTCCCGAGTAGTGGTATTCCGATTTGGCAAGGACCAGCTGCCGCTGGAGCGTGGGGTCATCCGGCGTCAGGAATGCCGCCAGCCGATACCGGTCGAGGGCGAGCTGGCCCAGCGTTGCCAATCGCTCGTCTCCGCGAGGCAGTGTTCCCCGGGCCGCCCGGAACTCATCCATCCGCTGGTCTCCCTGTTCAACCAACGTGGCGGCAACAGCGGCCAGGCTATCCGGAGTCGCCTCCGGCGCGTGCTCAAGCTCAGCCGCCCGACGCAGCACGGTCTCGATCAGCCTTTGATTCAACTCCCCGGCACCGGCCACCGGCGCCTCGTCGCGCACCGCCACGGGTTCGCCCGTGCCGTCCCACAGCCACACGGTGGCGCTCACCGTCACCTGATCGAACGGGGTTGCCCCGTCTGCCGCTTCCTCAAACCCGCCCCACAGGAACAGTGGTGGAGTTCCGCTCCGGTCGGCGTCGCGCGGCCATTGGACCACACCCTCCAGACCCGGCCCGGCCTTGTCCCGCGTGGCGGCGATGGTTGGATACGTCACAACCCTCAGCCCGGGATCCGCCCCGGCGAGCTGCCGCATTTGCAGCAGGAAATCCTCCCTAACATGATCCAACCGCCCGGCCCGGCTGATGCACTCGAAGTGGATCGGCATGATCACCAGCGATGCGGCCCGGTTGGCCTGCGACTGCCGGGCGGCGTCGGTCAACACCGAGCGGACCCGTTCCGCCACCTGGATCAGGTCGAATTGCGGCCGTGCCCGCGCCCCTGCCCCGGCGTGCGCGATCGCGGCGACCGAGGTGGTGGCGAGCACATCGGCCTCGCCCGCGTGAACCACCTCGATCTTCAGCGCATGACTGCCGGGTTCCAGCTCCTCCAGTAACCCCAGCACGATCCAGTCGGCGCCGAGCCGCCGGCCCGCCCGCAGCAGGTCGCGCTGGCGGCTGCCCGCCATGGGAATCAACGACAACTCCTCGTAGACAAGATCCAGCTGCTCCGGCTCGACCAATTGGAAACTGGCCAGTTGCGACAGCGCCGCCTGCAGCCGGTCCGACAGGTCACGCGTCGCCTGCAGCCCTTCATAAGTGCCGGAATCGCACTCGAACGAACCCATCGCCACCAGCGGCGGCGCGGCTTCGTTCGCGGACAAGGTGGCGGTCGTGCAGGTCACCATCAGCCACAGGCCGACGAGCGGCCGCAGCGGCAGCCGGCTTGACATCACCCGGCGCCACCGACTCGCGCGCGGCGGCTGCCTTGACGGGCCCGGCACCGGAGCGCGCAGTGGCTGGTGAAGCGGCACAAGGTTCGCCACCGGGTTTTGCTTCGAAGCGGCCGGAATGTGGGGGGAATGTGCGGGCGCCGGGACAGGTTGCATGGGGTGGGGAGGTGGGTGGATGGGGCACTAAAGCGGCCTACATCGTGTCAGGCACGACGGCCATCGCATGCTGGCCAAATCCCGCCGTGAAGTCAAGGTGGAGCCCCTCGGCCCGCCCTACAGGGCTTGGCGCTCGCGAGGCCTGGAAGAGGCGGTGCGTCAAGGGGGCGGCGGCGCGGTTCTCTTGCGCCTCCGCGCGAGCGGAGCCTCTGCCTCCG
>SKLO01000199.1 GCA_007123195.1 Verrucomicrobiales bacterium
GCTTCGAGGGTGCGGCGCCGGTGGTGGATGTCGAGGTGGAGATTGTAGCCAGCGATGGCGCAGGGCATGAGGTTGGACAGGATGCCGACGGCATCGTTCTTGCCGAAGATGAAGTAGCTGAGCACCATGGCGCTGCCGGCCAGGCTCATGTACCAGAAGGCGCGCGGCAGTTCGGGCTTGCCGGCCTTGCGCGAGGCGTGGAGCTGGACGACCCAGCGACCGGCGAACAGGCCGACGCCGATGAAGCCGATGAGCTTCCACGGGGTCAGCACCAGCTCGAGGTTGAAACCGAAGGGGATGGTCAGGAATTCCTGGTGCATGGTTCGGGCGTGGTTGACGCGGATTGGGGCGCAGGATCCGGCGCGGCGGCGGTGGTTTCAAGCGCGGGAAAGGCGATCTTGCGCCGCACCAGCCAGCCGACGCCGATCAGGTCGTGGATGCCGCGCAGGGCGCGTTCCCAGTTGGTGTATTTGGAGCTTCCCTCAAGGCGCGGCCGGTGATGCACGGGCACCTCGGTGATGGTCAGCCCGGCGCGGGTGAAGATGGCCGGCAGGTAGCGGTGCAGGCCGTTGAACGGCACCAGCAGCTCGACCGCCTGGCGGGGGAAGATTTTCATCGAACAACCGGTGTCGCGCACGCCGTCGGTGAGGAACAACCGGCGGATGCGGTTGGCGACCCGGGACGCGAGTCGGCGGCTGAGGGTGTCGCGGCGGGTGGCGCGGTAACCAACCACGACGTCGGCGGCGGCCAGATGCGGCAGCATGGCGGTGAAGTCGGCGGGGTCGTTCTGGCCGTCGCCGTCCATGGTGGCGCAGTAGCGGCCGCGCGCGGTTCGCAGCCCGGCGTAGACGGCGGCGCTTTGGCCCAGGTTGCGGGTGAGGCGCAGGCCTCGCAGCCGCGGGTGACGGCCGGCGGCCCGGCGGATCAGATCCCAGGTGGCGTCGCGGCTGCCGTCATCCACCGCGATGACCTCGGCGTCGAGGTCGAGGGCGAGCAATTCGTCGAGCACGGAAGGCACGCAGTCGGCCTCGTTGTAGAACGGCACCACGATGGACAACAGGGGCCGGGCCTCGGCGGGCCCGGTGGGCGGCGAGCCGGGGCCGGGGGCCGGGGCGATTGGCAGCGGCTCAAGCAACCGCGCCTCCGCGCCGAGGCCGCTGGTGACGGGGAACGGCTGGCGCCAGCGTGGTTCAGGCGGCGGATCGGCGGGAGCTGGCGGGCGGCTCATGGCGGTGGCCTGTTGGTTCAAACCGGAATGAAAATTGGAGATTGGATGATGAAGATTGGATGATGATGAACCAGTTGGCGATGTCGGGGGCCGGCCGCAGAGTGGGCGTCAGCCTCCCATCATTCGCTCATTATGCATGCCTGTCCATTCGCCGACTGTAAACAGGGTTGGACCTGACCGGCCATTTGCCTTCGGCGACCTGATCTCCGCGTCGTTCCGGTGGCGGCTATGGTCTCCGGTGGTGGTTTTGGGTTCAGTGCCCCTGTCAGCTTCAACCACGGGACCGCCAGCACAAGGACGGAGTGACAGCGGGTTGGCGGCCGGGCGTGGTGTGGGCCGGGCCGGTCTGGCCGCGCGACAGCGGTCGGCAGGGCGTTCCAGGGGCGGTGCGCTTCCCGATTTGACAGCCGGGGCGGTTGCCCTACCTTGGAAGTGACCGCGGCGCGGAAACCTCCGCGGGCGGTCGTTTGACAAGGATCAACAGCACAGCACAGCAACGGACAGGAGGTAGGAATGCTAGGGTTTACGGCCAACGACGAGGAGCGCGGCAACAGCGCGCTGCACACGGAGAAGATCTTTCACGAGCGGAAGGTGTTTTTCCTGGATTTGAAAGAGAACGACCGCGGCAGGTTCGTGAAGATCACCGAGGACGTGCGCGGGCGGCGGGACACGATCATGCTGCCGGCGGAACTGCTGGAGGAGTTCATCGAGGGCCTGCAGCGCTGCGCCGACGCCGACCGCACGATGTGAGGTGAGGGCGCCCGGGGTGGCGCGGGGACTTTCGATTCGGTAAGAGGAGAGCGCCCGGGGTGGCGCGGGGGGCTTTCGATTCGCCATCAGCTTCGATAAGGGGCGCTTTGCGCCGCCGCATAGCGGCTGCGGACTGCGCGGTCGTCACCGCCGGTCCTGGCCCCTGGCCCCTGGCCCCGATGGCACTTGGCCTTGGCGTTGACCAAGCCATTGGCAGGGCAGACAGGAATGTCTACCCCACTCTGCCTGCCGGCGATTGGCTCAACATTGACCGACCCCTGACTCCTGACCCCTGACCATCGGCACGGTTCAGCACGCGGGACGCCTGCTGGCCACTTTGAGCCAGGCCGGCCCCGCCGCGGACCAAGGGCAATGACGGAGGAATTGACACGGAGGGCAGCTCTTCCGACCATTCCTCTGCCCCCCATTCCTCTGCCATCCTTTCCTGCCTCCGGCGTCGAGTGGTCTTCAGCGACCTTTTGACCTCCGGGCTCCTGAGCCGTGGGTCTTTGCCACTGGCTGGTCATTGACAGAGCAGACAGGAATGTCTACTCCACACTGCCTACCGGCGATTGGCTCAACATTGACCGACTCCTGACTCCTGACTCCTGACTCCTGACTCCTGACTCCTGACTCCTGACTCCCCGACTCCATTCATCGCCAGCAGGTCGGTTCGTCCCCGGCGCCGGGTTGTCTCGTAATTGTAAGGGACCGGTGATCGGTCACTCAACCCAACCCACCCCCCCCCCGAAGATGACAGCAGACTCCCGTTTGAATCGATTGAATGTCAGCCCCCGCCTCGTGGACGGGCCCGAACCTGTGGATGACGGACCGGCCGCGGTCAGGGCCGGTCGCGAGGACGCCGGCGCAGCGACCAACCGCCGCCGTCTGCTCGGCGCGCCGCTGGCGGCCCTGGCC
>SKLO01000542.1 GCA_007123195.1 Verrucomicrobiales bacterium
CTGCTATGGCCGGCGACGGTCACCGTCTCGGCCGACACCATCCGCGAGCTGGAACCGTCCACCGAACCGATCCACGTGCGGGTCCTGTTTGAAACCAACCCTGCCAACGAGGCCGTGGTCGCCTGGACCACCACCGCCGAGGGGGTGAGCCACGAGCTTTTTGTCTGCACCGAACCACGCAATGGCAACCTTGAGGCCTACAGCGTGCGCCTGCCGAGTGCCCACAGCCAGCCCTATTCGCTGCGCGACGACGAGGAGGCGGGCGGCATGCACAGCTGGACCCACAATGTGTTCCTCGGCGACCTCGAGCCGGCCACCCGCTACTACCTGACCGCCGTGTCCGACGGCAAGGCGTCGCAGGAGTTCCATTTCTTCACCGCCCCGGTCGACGCCCAGGAGGTGCGACTGCTGCTGGTCGGTGACTCCCGGGTCGGCGGTTCGCGCACCAGCCCTGACAACAACCGCCGCAAGGTCAACGCCCTGATGCGCAAGTTGTTCGAGGAGCACCCGAACATCGTTGCCATGGCCCACGGCGCCGACTACACCAACCGCGCCTACTGGTCTGAGCTGTATTACTGGCTGAGCGACCACAGCGAGGTCACCACCACCGGGGACGGCAGGCTGCTGCCGATCATCCCGGCGCGCGGCAACCATGATCTCGACATCGGTTTTGAGGAAATGTTCTGGTGGCCGGAGCGCGAGAACGAGTTCTACTACACCACCCACCTCAGTTCCTCGGTGGCTTTTATCACCCTCAACACCGAGATCAGCCGCGGCGGCGACCAGCGCGCCTGGCTGGAGAACGAGCTGCGGGAACTGCGGCCGCGGGTGCGGTGGCTGACCGGCCAGTATCATCGCCCGGCCTGGCCCAGCGTGCGTGACTTCGGCAGCGGCTCAAGCCAGCGCGAAGCCTGGGTGCCGCTGTTCGAGAAGTATCAGGTCGATCTGGTTTACGAGAACCACGATCATGCCCTCAAGCGCACCCACCCGATCTACAACAACGAGATCAACGAGGAGCACGGCATCATTTACGTTGGCGATGGCGGCGGCGGTGTGAGCCAGCGCCAGCCGGACCCCGACCGATGGTATCTGCAGGTTACCGGCCGTCATCACCACGCCCACATGTTCATCTTCCGGCCCGACCAACTGGAAATGGTGGCGATCAATATCGACGACGAGGTGATCGACGAGCTGACCCTGACCCACGACCGCCGCGAAGCGGTGCCTGAGGAAGCCCGGCGCGCCGCCTCGCGCTGACCTTGACCGTCCGCAACAACCGCCCACCGGAACCCGGCCGCATGAACACATTCCGACTTCATCCCCGGCCGGGCCTGGTGCCCCGCCGCTCTGGAAGCCCGACCTTCGACTTGGTCCCGGTGTGGGCACTCGCCGTGGCCACCGCCGCGCTGGTGGCGCTGCCGCTCTCGTCGGCGGCAGCCGCGCTCGATGAGTTGCCCCAACCGGACCTGATCCTGCCGCTGTGGCCGGATCAGGACGTGCCGCCGGGCGACGAGGGGCGCGAGTTCCCTGCCGAGGAAGCCAGTCCACCACGCGAGGGTGACGCGCTGCCGGTGCTGCGCCTCAGCCACGTGTCGCAGCCGGAATTGTGGGTCTACCAACCGGACAATCCCGCACCCGGCCGGCCGGCGGTGCTGGTTTGCCCCGGCGGCGGCTATCACATTCTGGCGTTCGAACACGAGGGCACCGCGGTCGCCGAGTGGCTCAACGCCAACGGCATCACCGCCCTGTTGCTGAAATACCGCGTGCCGCGCCGCAGCGAGGAACAGCCGCATGAAATCCCGCTCAAGGACGCCCGCCGCGCCATGGGCCTTGCGCGCCATCATGCCGAAACCTGGGGCATTGATCCCGACCGCATCGGCGCGCTCGGATTCTCCGCCGGCTCGGACCTCGCGATGCGGTTGTGCCTGGCCACGGGCGAGCGCAACCACCCGGCGCACGAGCAATTCGACGCCGCCGACACCCGGCCGAATTTCCTGGTGATGGTCTACTCGGCCTACCGGCTGGTCGACCAGGCCACCGCGCGGCTGCGCGACGACCTGGATTTCGACGGCGGGTTGCCACCGGCGTTTTTCGTCCACGGTCACGAGGACAACCATTCGGCCGTGGCCAGCGCCTTGCTCTACCTGCAGTGGCACGCCGCCGGAGTGCCGGCGGAGTTGCACATCTACGCCCGCGGCGGTCACGGCTTCGGCATGCGCGCCGGCGACCTGCCGGTCAACGCCTGGCCGCAGCGTTGCCTGGAGTGGATCGATAGCATGGGTTGGCGGGCCGCGCCCGAGCGCTGATCCTTTCCACCCCGGGGGGCGTCCGCTGTCGGCGGTCAGGAAGGCTTGAGTTTTTGGTCGGACCGGTACAGAATGGTCGGACCGGGTGTCGACCGGCCTGACCCGGTGGGGGCAACGGCCTGATGGTCGTCGCGCCCCCGCGCCCCTCTTCGCCGCCGGGCGCCCCGCCGACCACCTTCGTCCCAGTCCATGTCCACCGGGGATTCCAGCTCCGATCCACCTCCGCCGTCCGGGCTCACGCCCTTCGTTCCAGGCCCTCCGAAGCCACCATCGGAGCCCGGTCCGACTGCCGACGACGATCACGAGCCGTCAGCCACCGTTGCAAAGGAACTCGGCGAAGACACCGTGCAGCAGTTGCTGCAGGTGGGATTGTCAAGCGACGACATTCCCACCACCGCCAGTGTCAAGCTGCACATCCCGCCCGATATCACCCAGGTCGCCGAGTTGCTGCCGCACCTGCAGCTGCGCGAATACATCGGCGGCGGCGGCATGGGAGCCGTGTTCCGTGCCTGCCAGCCGGACCTCAATCGCGAGGTGGCGGTCAAGCTGCTGCCCCCGGAACTGGCAGCCGATCCCCTGTGGTC
>SKLO01000038.1 GCA_007123195.1 Verrucomicrobiales bacterium
CCGCCGGGTTCATCGCCCGTGCAAACTTCGGCGGCGAGATCGTCAACGCGCTCGCAGTGGACAACCAGATCGGCTTCCTGATGCACGGAGGCCTGCTGCGCGACAGCGAGGCGCGCCAGAACCAGGAGGGCATCCGCGTGGCCCATGAATTGGCGCCGTTCAACGTCAGTGCCGCCATGAGTGGGGTCACCTTGCAGGGCAACACGGTTCACCAGAACGCCATCGGCATCGCCCTCCGCCAGGCCGATGTGCTCGCGTTCCCCATTGCAGCCAACACCATCGGCGACAGCGATCACAGCGTCACCCTGCTGAACAACCTCGTGTTCGGCAACTCGGATGCCGCCGTGCTGGTGGATCACCTCAGCCGTTTCCCGGAGGAGACCGTCCGCCTGATCAACAACACGCTGGTGCAGTCCGGTGGCCCCGCCCTCTCCGTGCTTGGAAACAGCGCCAACGTTTTGGTGACAAACAACATCATGGTCGCCACCGGAGCCGTCGCCAGCGCCCTCGAGGTCGGTGCCACGGCCCAGGTCGGCTTCCAGGCGGACCACAACCTCTACCATGGCATCGCCGGAGCCGCCTTGATCCGCTGGCAGGGAGTGGTCATGAACGACCTGTTGGCCTGGGCCATGGAAACCGGCAACGACCGCTTCTCCATCAGCGCCGACCCGCTGTTCGTCGATCCCGCCAGCGGCAACTACACCCTGTCTTCAACCGCAGGCAGTTGGCACGGCGGCGACTGGCTCGCCGATGCAGTCGATTCGCCGGCCATTGATGCCGGGATCTTCTTCGGCGAGTTCGGCGAGGACGCCGCCGATGGCTTGGACCCCTCCGACCCGCGCTACAGCCAGCACGGCAACCGTGTCAACCTCGGTGCCTTCGGCAACACTCCGTTCGCCTCGCGCTCGCCCCTCACCGACGGCTTCCATCTCACCTCGATCAGCCCCGCGACCCGCCTGCTCGTCGGCACACCCCACACCATCACCTGGACCGCCTACGGCGACACAGGCGAGTCCGTGAACATCGATTGGTCTTCCGACGGCGGATCGACGTGGAAACAAATCGCCGCCGGCATCGCCAACAACGGCAGCCATGTCTGGGCGCCCGACGAGTTCGCCGCCTCCGCGCTGCTGCGCATCACATCGACCTCCGATCCCGGCTTGCAGACCGTGAGCGCCGGGTTCGCTATCGGCGGGAACGGCGGCATGTTCTACGTCAACGACGACTCCACCGCCGGCGATGTGTTCACCACCGCCACCCGTTCCTATCAGAACACCGGCACCACGCCTGACGATCCGCTGCCTTCCCTGGCCGCAGTTTATCACGCCTACGGAGCCATGCTCGGTGCCGGTAGCGTGATCCTGATCGATGCGGGCGGGTATTCCACTATGGTGCCGCTTGTCTTTGACGACTCGCACTCCGGCCTGCGCATCCAGGGCGCGGGCGCGGATCTCAGCACCCTGTTGCGATCCAATTCCAGCAGCAACGGCGACCTCATTGTGATCGACGGAGCCACCGGGTTCGAACTCTCCGGCCTCGAACTGACCGGCGCGCGCCAGGCCTTGGTGGTCACCGGGGACATGACGGATTCCGAATTCTCCGGCCTGCTGCTCAGCAACAATGTCACCGGCGTTTCCATCGACGGCAGCGGCGCGTTCGTGCTTCGCGACAGCCGCGCCGGGAACAACACCGGCACCGGCTTTGACATCCGCCACGAAGACGGCATGACCCTGTCCGATCTGGTGGCCGATGGCAACACGCTCGGCTTCCTGCTCGACAGCACCACCCCGCTGCCTGCCGACGCCCTCACCGATCTCAGCGCTGAAAACAACGTGGACGGCTTCCGCCTGCGCAACCACGCGCTGCCGCTCAACGCCAGCGCCACCGGCAACAGCGGCATCGGCTTGATCGCGGAGTCGAGTGTCTCCGGAGCCATCATCGGCCTCAACGCGGCGGGCAACGGCACCGGCGCGCGCCTCGAAGGCGGCGGTGCCCAACTGCTCAACGCCACAGTGAGCGCCAATGCCACGGTCGGTGTGGTCATGGCGGGCGCCGGTCCGAACACCATCCTCGGCTCGTCCATCCATGGCAACGCCGTCGGCATTCAGGTGACCGCCACCGTCGACACCCAGTTTATCGGCACCACCGTCCTGACAAACAACCAGACCGGCGTCGCGGCGGTCGGCGCGCTCGCCTCCGGCCTCGATGTGCTGCGCCTGCAGAACCTCACCTTCCTCGCCGACGGCGCCACCCACCTGCGCGCGACCAATTCGCCGAACGTCCAGGTGCTGAACACCATCTTCGCCGGGCAATCGACCGCCATCGAGGTCGATACCGCCTCCTCGCTGACCTTTGCCTCGGATTACAACTTCTTCAGCTCCGACCTGCTGCTGGCAGCGGCTTGGCAGGGGCAGTCTGTGGCCACCCTCAGCGGCTTGCGCGCCGTGTCTTCCCAAGAGATCCGGTCGCGCGAGGGCGACCCGCGGTTTGTCAGCACGGATCCGGCAAACCTCGACCTGCGACTCAGCTTCGGTTCTTCCGCCATCGACGCCGGCGCACCGTTCATCGGGGTGGGGGATGAGCCGGAGCCGAACGGCAACCGCCCGAACATCGGCGCCTTCGGCACCACCGCGCAGGCGACGGCCAGTTCCCTGCCATCAATCACGGTCACCAGTCCCACCGCCGGTCAGCGGTTGGACCAGGGTGGCGAGGTGATCATCGAGTGGACCAGTGACGGCCTCGGCGCGGTTCAGGCGGCGGACAGCTACCGCGCCGCCCTGCTGGCCCTCCAGCCGTTGCTTTATCTGCCGCTCGACGAGCCGTCCGGCAACAACGCCTTCACCTTCGGCAGCTCCGGCACCTTGTTCCCGGCCGTCTATCAGA
>SKLO01000627.1 GCA_007123195.1 Verrucomicrobiales bacterium
CCGGCGATCGGCGGCGGCTCCACCAGCGGCCGCGACGGGTAGCTGACGCGATAGATGCGGCCGTGCTTGTGGTCACGATAGGGATCGCGGGCGTTGTGCTGCATGTGACCAATCAGCGGGTTGTGCCAGTCGACCACGTAGAGCGAGCCGTCGGGAGCGAACTCCATGTCCACCGGGCGGAAGTTGCTGTCGCTCGAGCGGATCAGATCCTGGCGGAATCTGGTGGTGTAGCCGGTGCCGGCTTCGATCATCTCATGCTGCTTGGTGCCGAGAAAACCAATCGTGTTGTTCAGGATGATGTCGCCCTGAACCTCGTCGGGGAAGTGCCGCGAACTGATGAACTCAAGACCCGACGTTGGTCGCACGCGCTCGGATTCAAGCAGGTCGCGGCTGTTGTGCGAAGCGGATCCGTAGCGCGGCTTCATGGATCCGGGCAGCATCCAGCGCATGTCCGGCCCCGAGGTGTGCAGGTAGAAGTGCTGTCCCCACCTGTCGAAGGCGATGCCCCACGGATTGGGAATGGACAGCTGGGCGTGGCGCTCGAGGTGGCGACGCTGCGGGTTGTAGCGGTAAAAGCCGCCGTCACTGCCGCGCACCGGGCCGTAGGGGGTTTCCACGCTGGTGCGCAGGAACACGCCCTCGGCCATCAGGAACGCTCCCGAGGGATCCGAGGCGAAGGCGCTGATGGCGTGGTGGGTGTCGTGGTCGTCAAACCCACTAAGCACGATCTCGCGGGTGTCGGCCACGCCGTCGCCGTTGGTGTCCTTGAGCAGGACCAGATTGACGCCCTGGGAGACGAACACACCCTCGGGGGTGATCTCAAAGCCCATCGGCAGGTGCAGGTCGTCGGCGAACACGATCTGGCGGTCGGCCTTGCCGTCGCCGTTGGTGTCCTCGAGGATCAGCAGCTTGTCATCCGGGCGCGGGTCGCCGGGACGCCAGTGCGGGTAGCTCGGCATGGTGGCCACCCACAACCGGCCCTGGTTGTCGAAGGTCATCTGCACCGGGTTGGCCAGGTCGGGAAACTCCTGTTCGGTGGCCCACTGCTCGATCTTGTATCCCTCAGGAACCTCAATGGTCTTGAGCGCGTCTTCGCCGTAAAGGAACTCGATCCGGTCGGGGTTGTTGTAGTTGGTCTGCACCTCGGGCAGCGGCGAGGTCGCGGCGTCGAGCGCCGCGATGTCGATGCTGCGCCCCTCGGCGGCGGCCCAGATGGCCTGGTCGCGGATGGCGGTCATCTCGCGGATTTTGGCGATCTCGAACGGGTAGTTGGCGGGACCGTAGGGCTCGTAGCGACGGCCGAACACGTGCACTCCGTTGGGGATCTTGTAGTCGTTGATCCACAGCCAGTTCTTGTCCATCACCGCGGCGTGGACACGGTCGCGGTGCTGTTCGGCCTGCGGCTCGGGCGCGTCGAAGATGCGCTCGATCAACAGCTCGGCCAGTTTTTGATAGCCGGCGTCATTGAGCAGCACTCCGTCCACGGTCAGTGGCTGCTCGGCGGTCTCGAACCACGACAGCGAGGCACTGAAGGCGTCGACGAACCGCACCCCGTGCTCGGCCGCCACCGATTCCATGATCGAGGTGTAGGCGGCCAGGTTGCTGTTCTCGAGGCTGCCGTCGGGCACATCGATGTGCGCGCTCAGGTCCTGGTAGCCGGTGGGCGCCACCAGCACCAGCCGCGGCGGCGCCTCGCCGTTGTAGGCCTGCTCCAGAGTGTGCTGGACGAAGGCGTCGAGTTCGGCGCGGAAGTGATCCATCCCGGCGCTGCCGAGAAACGACTCGTTGAACCCGAAAAACGCGATCAGCACGTCCGGCTTGAGCATTTCCAGCCACTGCTCCTCGGTCTCAAGGTGACCTTGGGCGTTGGCGGCGTTGCCGTCGGAGTAGGGTTGGTGGAACTGCTCGGCGCCGGGGAAGCCAAGCTGGTTCTGGCGGCCGGAGTGGGGTCGAAAGCTGGGCGTGTTGCCCTCGTCGCTGATGTTGCGGACAATCAGCCGGTGCCCGGGGTAGCGCAGCTGCAGGCCGGTCTCGAAGTGATCGAAGTGAACCATGCGCGAACCGAGACCGCCGCCCATCAACACGATGCGGCTTTCGGGTTCAAGCGCGACGGGTTCGGTGGCCGAGGCGCGCGGCGAGACCAGCAGCGCGCAGGCGACCGCAAGGACGGGGGTGAGTTGGCGTGTGTTCATCCGTGGTGTGATTCCCATTCAAAGCTCCGACGGCGGCCGATCTTTCACGGCGGCACCACCTCGCCCGCCACCGCCACAGCGTGCGCCGGGAACGACAGCGGGGCGGGGGTGGCGGCATGGAGGCGCCCGGGACGATACCGGACACCGCTCCGGCGGGCCAGTCCACCGGGAATTTAGCTTCCAAATCCCCGGGCAAGAACAATTGCAGACAATTTTCCTGTCATTTAGTCGATCAGCCAATCAGTGGTAATAACAGTCTGAGATAATGTGTCTGACCCTTTGTTGATCGTGCGATGGGCGCAACCCCAGTGACCTCATCTCCCTTTTTGGGATCAAACCAACCCCACGCCCAATCCGACCACTACCCCCCTCATTCCGCGCAATTCATCTCGCACCGATCCCCACAGACTATCTCGACGTGCTACGCTGGCCCTCTCACACCCCCAGTCGCAACCCCCGTGCGCTGAACAACCGCCCCGCCGCCGGGGCGCCCGCCCCGCGCATGCGCCGCGCCCCGTCCTTGCGCCTGGGCCCGAACCGCTCCCTGGCCGCCGCGAACGCCTCATTGACGAACTCCCGGCTGCCAATCACCGCTCCATCGCTGAAATACCTCACCCGATGCCGCAGCATCGCCGCCATCCCAAGCTCCGGCAGCACCGTGTCGTTGTCCGGTTCCTCAGGCCCCA
>SKLO01000295.1 GCA_007123195.1 Verrucomicrobiales bacterium
CAACGCTGTTGGCCCGGCGCTGCCGGCCGGTCCCGCCAGCAGCAGCACGCCCCAGGCGGGGGCCAGCAGCAGCAAAACCCAGGCCGCCAGGGGCACGCGTCCGCCGCGCGCCTCGCCGCGCGCCATCAGGGTGAGGCCGGCGACGTAACCGCTCAAGGCCAGTGCCGCGCCGGCCACTGGCCACCAACCGGTCGCCTCAAACCAATCGGGCGCGCCAGCGCCGGCCAGGGTGGATGCTCCCAGCAGCACCAGCAGCCCGCGGCAAGCGGCCATCAGCAGCACGCTGCCGGCCCACTTCTTGTGGCTGAAGGTGTAGCTGACCACCGCCACCGCCAGGGCCGCGAGCCACCAGCGGCCGTCAGCCACCAACCAGCCCGCGGCCAGGCCGCCGCCCCACAGCAGCCAGCCCGCCAGCCAGACGGTGCCGCGCGCCACCCGACCGGAGGGGATCGGGCGCTCGGGGCGATGACGCCGGTCCCAGTCGGCGTCCTTGGCGTCGTTCATGACCATGCCGGCCAGATACATCAGGCTGCCGGCCAGCAGCGCCCAACCGAGCCCGCCGTCCCAGGCGGCCGCCAATACCTCGCCGACCGACGGGCCGTTTCCACTGCCCTCCGCCAACGCCGCCCACCCGCCGACCAGCAGCGCCCCGGCCAGCAGGTTGCCCCAGACGCTGGGGAGGTTGGACAGGCGGGTCAGTTCCAGCCAGACGCGCCAGCCTCCCCTCGCCACGGCTCGATCAGGGCGATCGTTGTCGCCGGGCGCGGGCACGTTTGGCACGTTTTGCATAGGGACGAAATGGCGGCTGCCCACAGGCGCCGGGTTCACCGGTTCAGACCAGCGCGCGGGCGCTCAGGGCCGCGAGGCACCAGTCGTATTCCTTGCGCAGTTGCTCCACCACATCATCGCTGCGCAAGTGCTCGGGCAGCACCTCCCAGGTGTAGGTTTCCATTTCCAAATGGCGGCACGCCTGACGATGATCGGCCAGCCAGTCAAGGGTGTCGGTGATGTGGTCGCGGGTGTCGCCAAACGGTGCGCCTGGGGCGGCGTGGAGCGGGATGTGGAAATGCACCCGCCATTGCCGGCCGCGGCTGACGCCGGGCTGGCTGTAGAACCGCAGCGCATCCGGCACGTCGCGGAAGCGCCGCAGCGGCTCGTCGCCGTCGCCGACGATCACCTGGTGGAGATACACCTCCTCCTCAAAGGCTCCGAGCCGGGCCAGAGCGTCGTCGGTCGGGGCCAGGGTCAGTGCCGAGCTGAGGTGGAGCTTGCTGAGGCGCAGTCCGGCACCGGTGAGGCGCTCGAGGGCGTCCCGCGCTTGCTCGAACTGCAGCGCCAGATGGCAGGTGTCGTAGTTGATCCCGATCCGCTTGAGCAATTCGGGTTCGTTGGGATGCCGCTCGACCAGCAGACCGAAGAATTTGAGGGTTTCGCCGCTGGTTTCGAACAATCCCAACGGTTCCGGCTCCAGTCCGAGGTGCAGGTCGTGGCCGGTGTTCTCGGCCAGCCGGCTGATGTGTTCCTGACAACGCTTGAGGTGGTCGAAGATGCGCTCCAGCTTGCCGCCGTCGAGGGCGAACTCCTTGAATGACCCGGGCAGGGAGCTGACGCTTCCCTCCATGCCATCCGGCAGCAGTCGCGCCAGCAGGTCGAACAACAGGCAGGTGTAGTCGAGTCGCTCAGGCGTGCTCCAGTCGGGCTGGAACACCTGTTCCTTGACCCGGGTGCCGTGGAACGACCCGTAGGGAAACCCGTTGATGGTGAACACGTAACACTGGTGTTCGTCGAGCCAGCGGCGGAACGCATCGAGGGTGGCCGGGCGGGCCAGTTCGTCGGCCGCCCGCGCGCTGAGCCGGAGGCCGATGGCGTAGGGTTGATCGGCCGGGCAGACCTCGCGCCGCAGGCGCAGGGTGTGGCGTTGCAGGCCGTCAAAGGTCTCCTCCCAGGTGTCGCCGCGGTGAACGTTGGTGCAGTAGGCAAGGTGGATGTCGTCGGCGAGTTTCATGGCGAACAGCTGGGTCCCGCCGGGGTCGCCCGGTTCGGGCCTCGCGGCCACCGCCGGAGCGGGCGGTGACCCGCTGGCCTGGCGGCGGCAGCAACCGACCACATACCATCGGCCGCCAGCGCGGGCAAGCATCGCCCGGATGGCGCCAGTGGACGGCTCTGGCGGCCCGGACCTGTAGGTGATTTCAGGCTTCCCCGGGCTTCACCTTGAGAAACGCCGTGGCGCGGATTAATCAAAGGCAGCCGCCGCTTTGTCGGGCGGCCCTGCTCCATGGACCTCGACCGCATTCTGATTCTGCAGACCAAGCGCATTGGCGACCTCGTGCTGACGGCGCCGCTGGTGGCAGCTTTGCGCGAGCAGTTGCCGGACGTGGAACTGACCCTGCTGGCCCAGGGCGTGGCCGGTCGGCTGGCGCCGCTGATTCCGGGGTTGGATCGCTGGCTGGTGCTGCAGCCGCGGCGGTTTCATCCATGGCCGTGGCTGGAATTGTGGGGCCGGGAATTCGACGCCGCCATCGACCTTTCGGCCACCGACCGCTCGCGTCTGGCGCTTGAGGTGTCCGGGGCGCCGGTGCGGGTGGGATTTGAGAAATGGCAGCGGCGCCGGCTGCTGGGAACGGGTCCGATCTACAATCGGCCGGTGCCGGGCGCCATTGGCCGGCGACACATCGTGGAATTTTTCCTCTCAACGCTCGACGCGCTGGGTCTGGAGGTGCCGGCGTCGCCGCCGCGTGCGGCGTTGAAGGTGCCCGACGACCGGCCCGGGGTGGCGGCCCGGCTGGAGGAATTGCGGCGGCGCGGCCGGTTGGCGGTGGTTCATCCGGGCACCACCGAACCGGGCAAGTTCTGGCGACCGGAGGCGTGGGCGGA
>SKLO01000508.1 GCA_007123195.1 Verrucomicrobiales bacterium
GGCGGTCCACAGCAGGGCCAGCGCGGCCAGCAACGGCGGCGCGAGGGCGGCCAGGCCGCGGCGGTTGCGGCCGCGCGGGCGCCGGCGCGGTCTTGTGGCAAGGTCAGTCGGCATGAGGCGGGTTTTTGGGGGCTGGTCAGGGTCAGGCGGTCATTCGAGCGACCAGCCGTCGCGGTAGTCGCGGCGGATGAATGCTCCGGCGGCGGCCTGGCTTGGTGTCATGGTGGCGGCGTCCCAGTCGAACGCGGCGCCGGCGCGGAAGGCGACGTTGCCGAGGTGGTTGGCCTCGGTCAGCGGGCCGGCATAGGCGAAGTCGCAGCTGGCGCGGGTGCCGTCCCGGATGGCCTGCAGCCATTCCTGGTGATGGCCCGGTGAGCGGGGGATGGTGGGTTCGGGGCGCTCGAAGTTGGCGAACTTGTCCTCCGGCAGCAGCACGTGCTTGCCGTAGTCGGCCAGCAGCATGCCCTCGTCGCCGACAAACAGGCAGCCACTGCCCCATTCCGGGATTTTGCCCTCGGCCAGCAGCGGCGGCCTTTCGGCGCCTTGATACCATGTGAGGCTCAGCGGGCCGCGGTCGCCGCGGGCGGCGTAGTCGTAGCGCGCCCACATGGAGGCGGGGGCGATTTCCTGGTGGGGCGGCGGGCCGCCGGCCTCGACCCGCACCGGGGCGTCGAGGTCGAGCGCCCAGAAGGGCAGGTCGTTCCAGTGCGAACCGAGGTCGGACATGGTGCCGTTGCCGAAGTCCCACCAGCGATACCATTTGGGGCCGGGAACGTAGATCCGGTTGAACGGGCGCCATGGCGCGGGGCCGAGCCACAGGTCCCAATCGAGCCCGTCGGGCACCGGGTCCTCGGTTTCGGGACGGTCCTGCACGTTGACGATGTCGCCATGGCGGCGGGCTTCCTCGGGCGTCTGCCAGCCCCAGGCGCGGCCGACCCAGACGTGGACCTCACTGACCGCGCCGATGGCCCCCGCTTGGATCAATTCGACCACGCGCCGGTAGTTCTCCCCGGCATGGATCTGGGTGCCCATCTGGGTGACGACCCCGGCCTCGGCGGCGGCCTCGGTCAACAGCCGCGCCTCGGCGACATCGATCGTCAGGGGTTTCTCGCAGTAGACGTGCTTGCCCGCCCGCAGCGCCGGCAGCACGGCGAACGCGTGGGTGTGCTCGGTGGTCGACACCACCACCGCGTCGTAATCGAGGTCGTCGGCGAACAATTCGCGGAAGTCGACGTAGCGGCGGGCGTCCGGGTGTCGTTCGGCGGCGGCGTTGAGCGGCGCGGCGGCGACGTCGCACAGGGCGACGATGTCCTCGCTGTTGGCGACCGCGCCGAGGTTGGCGGCGCCGCGACCACCGACACCGATGGCGGCGACTTGCAGGCGTGCGTTGGGGGAACGGGCCGAGGTGATGGCGGGGAACCCGAGGGTCGAGGTCAAACCCGCCGCCGACAGGGATGTGAGGAAGCGTCTGCGGTTCATGTGAGGTCCCTACAGCCGTCCCGTCACCGGCGCAAGCGCCGCGGCGGCGGTGTTTTTGGCGGCGTTCGTCCGGGCAGGACGGCGAAGTCATCGGCCCAATTGCACTGGGTTCGGAGTGGTTGACCGTTCACCAGCAAGCCCTCGATGTGGACTCCGGCCTCCTTCAGCGAGTGCCTGAGGTCCAGGTCGACGAAATCGATCAAGCCGTCGGTGAGAACCAGCGCGGCCCGGGGCCGGCGGGTCGCCGGCTGACGGGCCAGGTGCTGCAGCACGCAGTTGATGTCGGTGCCGCCGGTGCTGTCGGCGCCCTGTTCCACGAACCGCTGGGAGCGCCATTCGGCCACGATGTTGGAGAACGCGAACAAGCGGATCCGCCCCCGGCGCAGCGGGCCGGCCAGCACCGATGTCAGGGCCGGCAGGTGGTTGCTGATCGAGGCGCTGGTGTCGAGGTAGACATGCACCTGCTTCACCGGGATCATCTCCGGAGCGGGCACCGCAACGGCCGACCACTGGTAGAGCGGCGTTTGGCCCAGCAGGTCAGCGAGGGCGTGGACCCGGCGGTCGCGGGCGGATGGGAGCACTGATTGCAACGGCAGGGGCCGGTCGAGGATTCGCTGTTGGCGGCCGTGACGGCTTTCGCCGGCCAGCAGCGCCCCGAGTTTTCGCAGGGCCTGCTCCAGCGGGTGGACCCACGGGTGGGCCGGACCGGGTCGGTCAGGCGGCACCCGCAGCAGCGAGGCGGTCTGGTTGTGCCCGGGCGGCGCGCTGTTTGAAGATTGGGACGAGTGTTCGGGTCGGACCAACCGGGCGCCGGGCAAATCTCCGAATCGCTGGCCGACCCATTGTTTGAACGGCTGGAGATGCCCTGTCGCCCGGGTGTTTGGCGGCGTTCCGGCCGGGCGCGGCTCCGGATCGCCGGGGCGGGTGTGCGCATCCGGGTGCGAGCCCAGCAGTATTACTCTGGCGCAGGCCGCCTCGCCGTCCTTGCCTTGTTGGCGGCAGATGCGGGTGAGCATCCGTCGCACCTCGCCGTAGGTGGCCTGGCAACCGGGCGTCGATCCTCCTTGGGCCGGGTCGTCATACAACAGTTTGAACAAGCCCTGCTGCTCCGGGCACAGCGACTCGACCGCTGCCATGCTGTCCGGCCAACCCGGTGGCGGCCGCAGCAGGCGGTCGGGAAACCGGTCGAACGGGTAGTATCGCTGCAGCAGGCCGACGCCGGCGCGGCGGCCGACGGTATGGCTGAGCATGGCGTTGATGACGATGTCGAACACCAGGTTGTCGAGCGGGGTCGGCCACCCGGCCAGTCGCGTGTGACCTAGGGTCACGTGGTAAAGCTCGTGCGACACCAGCAGCAGCAGGTCGTTGTCGTTCGGGCAGTGTTTGGCGACGAAGTCCGGGTTGAAACGCAGCACCGGCGGGTCGGTGCAGGTGACGGCGGCGGTGGCGACCTTGGTGGTGACTTCGATGTCGGCGAGGTTCAGCAACTGGATCCATGCGTGAGGTTCGAGGTCGAGGCTGTTGAACATCCGCTCGCGCAGGTGCCGGGCGGCGGGGTCGGTGGGGCGGTTGAAGAGCACGTTCATGGAATCAGGCTGTTGATCAGCGGGCATTCGAACAGGCAGTGCCTGAGGTTGAGCAGGTGGGAGAGCCGCAGGTCCGGTGGGCGGTCAACGATGATCAGGTGACCGATGCGATGGGCCGCGAGCCACCCCACCATGGACAGGTCGCGCGCCCAGCGCACCGGCGCTTGCCGGCGGGGCTGCCGATGGAACGGCAACCAGCGCGGCACCGGCTCGCGTGTGCGGGCGATCAGGAAGCGCAGCCCCGGCAGCGGAGGGCGGAGCGGGCCGGTGGCCTGCAACAATGCCTCCACCGTTTCGTGGTGGTCGCGGACGTGCTCGACGACCTGCAGCCAATCGGAACTGTTGGGGTGGCAATCCGTGGTCGCGAGGGCCCTGCCGGCGACCAGGGCCAGCGGCGGCGGCAGCTCCGCGACGGCCGGCTTGCCCGCCAGCAGCAGCGCTCTGACAAGACAGCAACCCAGCAGGATGCCGTCCTCGGCTTCGGGGTCCAGGTGGTCGGAGTCATCGGGTGCCATCGATTGGTCAGGCTCCACCGGCTGGCGGCGGCGGCGGGCGCGTGCCGGCGCGACCAGCGGCGGGCAATCGTCGATGCATGCGGTGGGGTTGAGCAGGGCGGTCATGATAGGAAGCGGGCGGTCGGGCATGGGGCGTGGATGGACGGTGGGCAGGGGTTGGATCTGTTTCGGGGTTTTGGTTTGGATCTGGTTATGGTTTTGCGCTTTGGGTTCGGGCGGGATTCGGGTTTGAGCCCGGGTTGCAACGGGGGGAGGGGACGCAGCGGAGAGCTTGCCGGGTTCACGGTTCGGCGGCCTGCATGGCGCCGTCTTGGTCCAGCCGGAAGCGCTGCCACAATTCCGAGAAATGGTTGGCAAGGCTTTCGGGGTTGATGTGGTGGTAGCCGTCCGGCAGCAGCGCCAGCAGCAGGCGCCGGAGCGCCTCGTCGCGCACGGTCGAACCGAGCGGCTGGACCAGTTGCCTGACACTGCGGACGCTGGAGAGGTTGAGCGTCCACAGCCGGTGGCGGGACTGGCTTGGGCTGGAGTCGCGGACCCGCTGCAGGCAGTCCGCCAGGGTCTCGATCGCGCACGCCGAGATCGGGCGCCCCTGGCGCAGGGCGATGTCGATCACCACCGCAAGGGCGGTGCGGCGGGCGAGGTTGGCGATGCTGGCAAGCGCGTCGGTGACCAGCGAACCAAGCTCGTCCGGCTGCAGCCTGAGGCGTTCGACCACCGCGCAGCAGAGCCGATCGACCGGGTGGTTCAGGTGCACCAGCTGCCGCCAGGGCGAATCGGCCGGCAGCGTGGCCAGGGTCCAGGCGTTGCGGTGAACGGCCCACAGGGCGTGGGTCTCGACGTGGTCGGTGGCATGGGTCGGCAGGCAATGGGTCAATGTCAGGCGCATCACCTCGTCCCAGTCCGGCGGCCGTTCGTCTCCGGGGCGCAGGCACTCCAGCGCGGCGCGGATGCCGAGCGCGGAGCGCTGCATGATGGCAAGACGCCTGGCGGACAGGCGGATGTGCTGGGCGCGCAGCAGCGACTCAACCGTCAGCAGGTAGTCGGTGACGGGTCCCGGGTTGTGGTCGGCCAAATCGTGGAAGCGTCGCCGGGCGTCCCGGACCAGATCCGCCAGTCCCCGGCTTGGCGGCGATTCCGAGAACCGGGAGTCGAGCAGGTGCCGGGCGTCCTTCGGGTCCAGGTCGGCCCAGTCGGGCACACTGATCAGGAACGCGAACCGGTCGGCCAGGGCGGGATCGAGCGGCTGGCAGCCTTGGTAGTGGTCCAACGGAGCGTCGTTGTCATCGTCGGACGGAGGATTCATCGCCGCCCAGCGGTAGCGCAGCTTCGGCAGATCGATGCCCTGCACCCGGCGCTCGTGAATGATCGGGAACAACTTGTTCTGCAGGTCGATCCTGGTGCGGTTCAGTTCGTCGATGAACACCACCTCGGCGCCCCAGATGGAGCCGGGGGTCGGCAGGTAGTGCAGAGCGGAGCGGGCCGCGTTGGGCATGGGGATGCCGATGAGGTCGTCGTAATTGATGAGGGAGGCGTTGTAGAAGCGCGGTTCGAGGCCCAGCGCCCGGGCCAGCCGCTCGAGCACCATGCTCTTGGCGGTTCCGTGGGGGCCGATCAGCAGGATCGGGTCGGCGGTGGCCAGGGCGGCGAGCAGGACCGGCTCGAGATGGCTCCACCCGACCAGCCCGACCGCCGCGGCAGGACCGGGGACGGCGGAGGCGGGCGCCGGGCCGGGAGCGGGCTCGGGATTGTCGGGGGAGCCATCGCGGGCGGGCGATCGGGAGGGTCTGGACGGGCCGGATCGGGGCGGGCGGGTGCCGGGGCTCGGGGCTGCGGGGGTTTTGGCGGGGCGAGTGGCGACAGTGGACGGCGGGGTGGTGGTGGTGCTCTTCATGATGGGTGCGGCAGGGTCAGGGGCGCACCAGGAGCACGAGAAACGCCGTCCGGAAGGAGCATCAGGACGGCGTTCGATTCGTTGGAGTATGTTGGGTTGTTCGGAAGTCTAGGGGTTCCGCACATCGGACCGGCGGACCGGTCCTGGCACCTTGGCGACTCCATCGCCAGGTTGCCGGCCCCATTGCTGGGGCGCTCTTGATGCTATGGAATCAATCTACCATGAATCGAGTGGAATGCAAGTGGTAAATTGAATTTTCTTGAAAGAAACGGCCGAGCGGGTGTTGTGGTAGGAAATAGTGGTGAGGGCAAGTCCGCGGCGGAGGAGTTCCGGACGCGACCGCCGCCCTGCGGCCGGGCGCTGGCGGGGGCGGCGGTCTGGCGTGCCGTGCCTGGCCCTCTGCGCGGGGTTGACATCGACCGGCGATCCGGTCGGTCCCGGCAGGCAACTGGCGCGGTGCGCGTGCCCCGCGGCGACATCCGGAACCTCGTCCGCGGGGCTTCATGCCGCGTTCCATGCCTTCCTTGTGCGATGCCTCACCGGCCTGTGGTCCGGCTGTGCGGCGCCTTGCCTGCGTGGTGAGGGACGGGAGCGGGCTCCCCGGCAATCCCCCGGCGGGAATATGCGAATAGTCTCACAAATTGGTTGACGGGTTGATCGGTGACTTGTTAGAAGCCCTTGACGGGGATGAGTGGATCCCTGATCAGGCTGAGCCATGAAACCAATCACCCCAGCTCTTGCAAGACATGAAAACCATCGCATCCAACACTCAAGCCGCTGATCCCCCGCCGCCGTCAATCTGCAGGCAGCGCCTTTTTCCCGGCAGAATGGCATTGGCCGTCGCGGTCTTCGCGTTTTTGGCCGGCCAGGCCGTGGTCATGGGGCAACCTCCCGGGCGCGGAGGGCCGCCTGGATGGGAGCGCGTGCTGGTGCTGTTCGAGGCCGAGCCGGGACCGGCAGAGCGCGCCATGGTGAAAGGTTTCGGGGGCAGCATCGAGCGCGAGTTCCAGATCGTGCCCGCGGTGGCGGCGTCGCTGCCGCCGGGTGCCTCGAACGAGCTGCGGCGATCGCCACTGGTGCGTGTCGTTGAGCCGGACATCGAGGTCACCGGGACCGACATCGACAACACCTGGGGGGTCAAGCGGATCGGGGCCGGCCCGGTTCACGACGGCACCTTTGGCCAGGATGCCCAACCGGTGTTGGGTACGGGTGTCAGGGTGGCGGTGCTGGACACGGGGATCGATTACAATCACCCCGAGCTGGCCGATTTTTTTGCCGGCGGCCACGATTTCGTCAATGGTGACAACGACCCGCTGGACGATCACGGCCACGGCACCCATGTGTCGGGAACCGTGGCCGCTCTGCGGGACGGGAACGGCGTCGTCGGGGTCGCGCCCGAGGTCGACATCTTCGCGGTCAAGGTGCTGGATTCCAACAACACCGGAGTGCTGAGCGACGTTCTAGCCGGCCTTGACTGGTGCCTTCAAAACGACATCGCGGTGGCCAATTTCAGCCTGGGAACCACCACATTTCCAGGCATCACGGTTTGGAACGCCTTCGCCAACGCCGAACAGGCGGGTCTGGTGATGGTGGCGGCGGCCGGCAATGAAGGCGTGGGGACCGACACGGTCTGGTATCCGGCCAGGTTTGAAAGTGTGATCGCGGTGGCGGCGACCACGTCGTCGGACGGGCGCGCCGGCTTCTCAAGTACCGGTCCGGCGGTGGAACTGGCCGCCCCTGGAGAGGGGATCAACTCGACTACCCCCGGCGGCGGCTATGGCCTGGCCAGCGGCACGTCGATGGCGGCCCCCCACGTGACCGGGGTGGCGGCTCTGGTGATTGCGGCAGGAATCACCGACGCCAACGACAACGGACGCATCAACGACGAGGTCAGGATGGTGCTGCAAGTGACCGCCGAGGACCTCGGACCTGAGGGCCGGGACGAGCACTTTGGTTATGGTTTGGTGGATGCCCAAATGGCCGTGCTTCTGGCATACGCCCCGGGGAACGGCACCGATCCTGATCCTGATCCTGACCCTGATCCTGATCCTGAGCCGGACCCTGAGCCGGACCCTGAGCCGAGCTTCGATGCCCCCGAGGACCTGGAGGGTTCCGTGACGGGCAACACGGTGACCCTGCAGTGGGTGGACCGGTCCGATGTTGAAGACGGGTTTGAGATTGAGCTGGGGTTGGAAACCGGTGGCGTGATCACCTGGACCGGTTGGGCGACCGTGCCCGCCGGCACCACCAGTTACAGCGACACGCTGGCCGATGGCAGCTACTGGTTCCGCGTTCGAGCCTTCCGTCTGTCGCCGGCCGAGGTCACCGATTGGTCGAATGAGATCGAGCTGACGGTGGGCGCGTCCGCCGATGATCCGCCGCCTGGAGGTGGTCCGCCTCCGTGGGTGCCGCCTGGAGGTGGTCCGCCATCGTGGGTGCCGCCCCAGGGACCTCCTCCGGTCGGCGTGCATGCTGCCGACCAGTGACCGTGCAGGTAGCGGGCCGCTGCCCTGCGGCTACGTCAGGGCAGCGGCCTTCCGCTGTGGTGGGCATTTTGCCCGTGTTCAAATCCTTTTCCGGCAGATTACGCCAGAGCGCAGTTGCGTTTTGGGGCCACTGACCGCGGCGGGATCGTCAGCCCGGCAGCCCTTGTTTCTACTCGGGTTGAATGGTTCCAGGTTGATGGAGGCATGGCACAAGGGATTCCCATGGCCCGGGCCGTGGCGGGTTCAGGTGGCGGAAGCAGACAACAGTCGCCCCCGCCGGACGATGCGGTTGCCCCGCCATCCGGTTCACGAGGCGTGGTTCCGGGCGAGGGGAACGGCCTTGACAAATTCCCCGGCAACCCTACTAATGGTCTCTGGTGCGCGGGATTCCCCCACGACAGTTGGGGCCGGTGGCAACCTTTGAAGGGCGGCGAAGGTTTCTCCCGGGCCTGGTCAGGTGAGGGAGCATCAAGCGTCCTGCGGTTTCTGAGATTTTGTCGTAGAATGCCAATCTTCCTTTTCCGTGTGCCCGGGATGACAGCCAACCGCGCCCGGGCAATTCCCCGCCACAATCTGGCGCCCCGCCAATGAAATTCGCCACAACCCGCCTGCAGCCACCACTGACCCCATGACCGCCCACCTCCAATCCAATCTCCCGGCGCTGCCGATCAGCGATGCCAATGCCGACTTCATCGGTCGCGCCCGCCACCACCTCATCGGCGGTCAGTGGGTGCCCTCGGCCAGTGGCGCCACCTTTGCCACCTTCGATCCCGCCACCGGCGACGTGCTGACCCACTGCGCCCAGGGCGAGGCCGAAGACATCGACCGCGCGGTCAAGGCCGCCCGCAAGGCGTTCGAATCCGGCCCGTGGAAAGCCCTGACAGCGTCCGAGCGGGGCCGCATCATCTGGAAGATCGGCGACCTGATGCTCGAACACGCCGACGAATTGGCCGAATTGGAGGCACTGGACAACGGCAAGCCCAGGGCCGTCGCCCGCGCCGTCGACATCCCGTTGTCGGCCGACGCCTTCCACTACATGGCCGGCTGGGCCACCAAGATCACCGGCCAAACCATGCCCGTGTCCGTGCCCTATGCGCCGGGTGCCAGGTTTCACGCCTATTCCCTCAAGGAACCGGTCGGGGTGGTGGGGCAAATTATCCCGTGGAACTTCCCCCTGCTGATGGCGGCGTGGAAACTGGGCCCCGCCCTCGCCGCCGGCTGCACCCTGGTGCTGAAGCCGGCCGAGCAAACCCCGCTGACCGCGTTGCGCCTCGGCGAACTCATGATCGAGGCTGGCGTGCCCGACGGGGTGGTCAACATCGTTACCGGTGACGGCGAAAGCGCAGGCGCGCCCCTGGCCGCCCACCCCGATGTCGACAAGGTCGCCTTCACCGGCTCCAACGAAGTGGGCAAGCTGATTCTTCGGGCCGCGGCCGGCAATTTGAAGAAAGTCAGTCTAGAACTGGGAGGCAAGTCTCCCAACGTCATCTTCAAGGACGCGCCCGACCTGCCGGCCGCCATCGCCGGGGCTGCCAACGCCGTGTTTTTCAATCACGGCCAGTGCTGCGTCGCCGGCACCCGGTTGTTCGTCGAGCAGGATGTCTTCGACCAGGTTGTCGAGGGGGTGGTGGAGACGGCGGCCGGCATCAAGCTGGGTCCCGGCCTCGACGACGCCACCGAGATGGGGCCGCTGGTGTCCCAGGAACAACTTGAGCGCGTCACCGGCTACCTCGCCTCCGGGCGCGAGGACGGCGCCGACCTCCTCGTCGGCGGCGGGAGGCAGGGCGACCGTGGTTACTTCGTGCAGCCGACCGTCATCACCGGCACCCGTCCAGAGATGAAAGTCGTGCGCGAGGAGATTTTCGGCCCGGTGCTGGTGGCGGAACCGTTCACCGACGAGGCCGACCTGGTGCGCCGCGCCAACGACACCACCTACGGCCTTGCCGCCGCGGTCTGGACCAATGACGTCAGCCGTGCCCACCGCGTGGCCGCCGCCTACCGCGCCGGCACCGTATGGGTCAACTGCTACAATGTCTTCGATGCCGCCCTGCCGTTCGGCGGTTACAAGCAATCGGGCTGGGGCCGCGAGATGAGTGGTGAAGCGCTCGACCTGTATACCGAAACAAAAGCGGTGGTTGTGGGGTTGTGAACTGCTTCCAATGCCAGGCCGACAACCCCGTCGGAGCCAGGTTCTGCAGCCAATGCGGAAGTGAACTCAGGCGGCGTTGCGGCAACTGCCAGACCGAGACCGGTCCGGGAGCGAAATTTTGCCACGAATGCGGCACGCTGTTGGACCGTCGCGCGCCAGAGAAGTCGCCGGGATCAGTCGCCGAAGTCCTCCCGTCCACCGCCGACGCCGACGCCATCCAGGCAGGAGCAGCCTCCGGCCCGGCCGCGTCCGAGGCCGCCATGCCGGAGCTTCGTCAGCTGACGGTGGTTTTCAGCGATGTGGTGTCCTTCACCCAGCTGTCGCAACGCATGGATCCCGAGGACTTCAATGCGGTCATGCACGACTACTACAACGTCTGCAAGGCGGTGTGCAAAAGCTACGAGGGCAGCGTGGCCAACTACCTCGGTGACGGCGTGCTCATGTTCTTCGGTTATCCCACTGCCCATGAGGACGACGCCGTGCGCGCGGTGCGCACCGGTTTGGCCATCGTCGAGGGCGTGTCGGCGCTCAACCGGCGCGACTACCACACCGGTGGCATCAAGCTGCAGGTGCGCGTCGGCGTGCACACCGGCCCGATGATTGTCGGCGACGACCGCGGCGGCAACTGGCAGCAGATGGCCCTCGGTGAGACCCTCAACATCGCCGCCCGCGTGCAGGCGGTGGCGCAGTCGGACACCGTGGTCACCAGCTCCGCGACCTACAAGCTCATCGAGGGTTTTTTCGCCTGCCGCAACCTCGGCATCCACTCCCTCAAGGGAGTTGAGCAGCCGATCGAAGTCTTCGGGGTGTCTCACGAAACCACCGCGCGCAGCCGGCTTGAGGCAGTCGGGCCCGGCGGGCTCACCCCGCTCACCGGTCGTGACGGCGAGGTCCGCCGCCTGCTTGAGTGTTGGCAACAGAACTACCAGGGGCGGGGCTGCGTCGTGCTTCTCAGTGGCGAGGCCGGCATCGGAAAGTCCAGGCTGGTCCAGCACCTGAAGGAACATGTCGCCAACGTGCCCGGCGCCTGGCTGACGCCCTGCCAATGCTCATCTCATCACAAGAATACCGCGTTTCACCACTACGCCGACCTGCTTGAACGGGTTGTCCTGACGTTTGATCGCGGGGAAAGCTCCGCCGACCGGTTGGAGAAGCTTGAGGGTGTGTTGCACCAGTATGGCAGCGAGATCAATGTCACCCTTCCATCCCTCGCCGCCTTGCTGTCGATCCCGCCCGAGGCCGGCTACGTCCCGGTCGAGGACCCGCTCCGGCAGAAGCGCGCGATCATTGACAGCTACAAGCACATCCTCACGGTGCGATCAAGCAGGCAGCCGTTGCTGCTGGTGGTCGAGGACATCCACTGGGCCGACCCGTCGTCGCTCGAACTGCTGGACGAGGTGGTGGCCATGGTCGCCGGGCACCGCGTCATGGCCCTGTTCACCTGCCGCCCCGAGTTTGAGTCGCGCTGGTCCGACCTGCCACATGTCAGGCACATCGAGGTGAACCGGCTGGACCCGCAGCAGGTGCGGGTGATCTGCCGGCAGGTCGCGCGCGGCGCGCCGATCCCCGACAAACTGGTCGACCAGATCGTCAGCCGCACCGACGGGGTGCCGTTGTTCGTCGAGGAACTGACCAAGATGGTGATCGAGTCCGGCATGGCAAGCGCGCCGGTCGGCGGCCATCCCCCGGGCGGGACACCTGCCGCGTTGTCGATCCCGACCACGCTGCAGGACTCGCTCATGGCCCGCCTCGACTGCCTGCACAAGGCCAAGGAGATCGCCCAGGTCGGTGCGGTGATCGGCCGCCGGTTCACCTTCGACCTCATGCGCAAGGTTTACCCGCTGGAGCAAAGCCTGCTGCGGCGCAGCCTCGACCAGTTGGTGGATTCCGAGCTGTTGTTTCAGTCCGGCGATGGACCGGACACAGCCTACGCCTTCAAGCACGCGCTGGTCCAGGAAGCCGCCTACCAGTCGCTGGTGAAGTCGCGCCGCCGCCATCATCATCGCGTCATCGCCCGGGCGCTTGAAGAGCACTTCCCCCACAATGCCGCGGCCGACATGGAGGTGCTGGCGCATCACTACACCGAGGCAGCGTTGCCATGGCAGGCGGTGCCCTACCTGCTGAAGGCGGGCGCCGCCGCCGCCAACCGCTCGGCCCACGCCGAGGCGATTTCGTTTCTCAGCCGTGCCATCGGCCTGCTGTCCAGGCTGCCGGACGATAACCGGCGCCGGGAGCACGAGATCGAGGCCCTGATCGCGCTCGGTGCCGCGCTGGCGGCTGCCAAGGGCTACGGCGACCACGATGTTGAGCGCACCTACACCCGCGCCCGCGACCTGAGCGAGCAGGGCGGCACTCCGGGTCAGTTGTTCCAGTCGCGCTATGGCTTGTGGCGGCTGCACATGCTGCGGGCCAACTACGACACCGCCACCCGTCAGGGCGAGGAGCTGCTGGAGCTGGCCACGCGCCAGGAGAACCGGTCGTTCCTCATCGCTGCCCATCGCGCGCTTGGCGCCACCCTGTTCTACCGGGGCCGCTTCCATCAGTCCCACAAACACGTCAACAGCGTCATCGCGGTCACCACCACCGGCCACGACCAGGACGGCGACACGCTGGTGCGGGACATCTACGATGTGGTCGATCCCCGTGTCACCTGCCGCTCCTACCTTTCGTGGCTTCACTGGATGCTTGGAAGGATCGGCCTGGCGCGGGAGGAAAGCCGCCGCGCCATCACCCTGGCCGAACAGCTGCAGCACCCTTTTTCCATCGCCCTGGCGCTGAGCTTCGCCAGCTGGTTGGAACAGTTCTGCGGCGACACCGGGGCGGTCGGTGAGCTCGCCAGCAGGGCCGAGGCCCACTGCCGGCGGCACGGGTTCCCGTTCTGGATCGGCTGGAACCAGGTCATGCTCGGATGGGTCGCCGGTCACGACCCGGAACGCAGCGATGAGGCGGTGTCGATGATCCGCGCGGGACTGGACCATTGGCGCGAGAACGGCTCCCATCTCGGCCGCGGCTACTTTCTTTGCTTGCTGGCGGATACCCATATGCGCCGCGGTGAATGGGACCTCGGTCATCACGCGCTGGAGCAAGCCGAAGCCTTCTCCGGTGAAACCGATGAATGCTACTGGGAAGCCGAGCGACTGCGGCTGCAGGGCGAGCTGTTGCTGGGGCAGGGGGGGGCTCCTGAGGCCGTCGAGAGATTGTTCCGGCAGGCCATTGCCCGCTCGCGCGAACAGTCCGCCCGGCTGCTTGAACTGCGCGCCATCACCAGCCTGGCGCGGCTCGCCGGCAACGCCCGGTCCGGCTCCGGACAGGGGGCGGGTCCGACCGTCAGCGTCCGCGACGAGCTGGCCGCGGTGCTAGGGGGCTTTGAACACGAGCCGGAAACCGCCGACATCCTGGACGCGCGCGAACTGCTCGCCGGGTGTGGTTGAGTTCGGGTCATACAGACCGAGAATTTCCCGAAACACGCTTGACATCCGCGCACAAAACGATTCTCTGTTAGGAAAATCCGGCGCCTCGCTTCGGCGACGATGGGCAGGCCTGCTTGTCCCGATGCCCGCACACGCGGTTGAGCACGCTTCTCATCACGCCGTCGGCCGCCCGCGGCGTCTTGTCTGACAAATACACCTTCCAAGCGCCTGAGACGTGGCAGCCGATCACCCTGCAACAGGATCCCCGACAGACCTACAACCCCAGACCAAGTCATGGCCCGATCCCTACAAGATGCACCGCACGGACAAACTCCCTGGCAGGGGTTGAAACCGAAACCGCCGGCCCAGTTCTCGCAGTGGCCGTTCTATTACGCCTCGCTGCAGTGCAACTGGGTCTACTGGTATGTCGATCCCGAGACCGCGCGGCCCTACGTCGAGCAGGCCAACGGCAACCCGACCGGTCTCAGGGTCGCCCTGTTTCCCGTTGAGGAACACGGAATCACTGTCGACAAGGCGGTCGTGCTGTTGAACTTCCAGCGCTACACCGCCCACTACACCAATGCCCTCGGCACCACCAACGAGGTTGAGTTCAACGTCATCGCCTATCCCGCCAACCGATCCCCGGGGGTTCCCTACATGCCGCTCAAGGACTTCCTTGACGGCAAGGACCAGACCAAGACCCTCGGCCACCTCCGCCTGCACGTCGCCGCCGACAACGAGGTCGCGGTCGAGGCCGGGCGTGCGGTGTTCGGTGAACCAAAATTTTTCGGTCAGTTCGTCTACGATGTGCCAACGCTCAACGGGCCGCCCAACTGCGACTGGAAGGTGCGGCTGGTCAACCCGGAAAACGGCAACGAATTCGTCTACGACATGCACGCCGCGCTTGCCGGACTGGAGTTCTGGCCCACCAACTGCACCCCGATCCCCGAATTCGCCACCGGACTGGGACGCACGGTGTGGACCCGCTGGACCATCGCCGGCCAATTCCAGACCGCCATGCTTGACCGCGATCAGGACCGGCAGCGTGTCAGCCTGCGCATTGGCGACAACGACTTCGTCATGTCCAGGGACCTGCGCGCCCTGATCGGCGATCACAACCCCGCCGTCGCCGCCCAGACTTTTGTCTCCCTGCCGGCCTGCATCGAGCCGGAGGGGTTCTACGTGGACGGCATTGACCGGGAGGATGCTTATGGCTGAAGCCTGCCCCGACGACTTGCTCGCGCTCAGTGTGGCGCTCACCGGTTACGACCGCGCCTCCTTGTGGGCGACCGGTTGCGTGCCGCTCTACCTTGCCCAGCTTGCCGACGTGGCCGGCCCGGACCTGCTGGCGCGGCTTGAAACAGCCGGACGCGAGCACGCGGCCGCGGTCGGGGCCGACCCCGACGCGGCCGACCGGCAGTTGCGTCAGCGCGTGCTGGTGGATCCCGACCTCGGGCCGCTGGCCCGCTCGTTGATCCAGCTCTGGTATCTCGGCCAGTGGACCCCGATGCCGCCGGAATGGGTCCAGCGCAACGGTAGCAAACTCCGCGACACCGCCCGCATCCTCTCAAGCCGCGCTTACCGCGAGGGGTTGGTCTGGGACACCATCGGCGCCCACCCGATGGGCGCCAAGGCGCCGGGCTTCGGGTCCTGGGCGCTGCCACCTGCCGGAGAAACCCCATGAGTTGGAAATTGGAGATTGGAAATTGGAGATGTGGTTCTGATGATGAACCACGTTGGGGTCCTGCGCGTCCCACCCATCGAGTGCCCGCCGATGCGTTCCACATGCCGTTGCAACGCAGGCGCTCATATCAATTCGGATGCCCAGTTCCCCTGCCATGAACGATGCCCACCCCACGCACTACGACGCCGTCGTTGTCGGCGCCGGAATCTCCGGCGCCCTGGTCGCCAAGCAGCTCGCCGCCCGTGGCCATCACGTGCTGATCCTTGAAGCCGGTGCCGACCGTGGCGAGGACGCCGCGACTTATCGCAGTTATCACACCAACTTCCAGCTGACCGAGCTGAAGACCCCCAACTCACCTTACCCGCCCAATCCCAGCGCCCCCTCGCCATCCGTGCTCGACATCACCTCCATCGCGGCCGGTAAACCGGACAGCAACGGCTACTTCGTCCAGCGCGGGCCGAATCCGTTCGGCTCCAATTACACCCGCGTGGTCGGCGGCACCACCATGCACTGGCTCGGCACCTGCCTGCGCATGCAGCCGGTCGACTTCCGCATCCACAGCGAATTCGGCCGCGGTGTCGACTGGCCGCTCGGCTACGACGACCTTGCGCCCTACTACGAGCGGGCGGAATGGGAGATCGGTGTCGCCGGCGACAAGGCGGAGAACGAGTTCCACGGCATCCACTTCGCGCCGGACTACGACTACCCGATGGAACCGATCCCCAAGTCGTTCTCCGATCGTTGGTTCGAACAAGGAGTGGCCGGCATGAAGGTGCGCCTGAACAACGGCGAGGACAAAGTGCTGGCCGTGTCCGCCACCCCGCAGGGCCGGAACTCGACCCCGCGACCGGGACGCCACAAGGTCGGCGGTGAAACCGCCGGACCCTACGGCAGCGCCGGCAACACCGGCCCGTTCTACGCGTTCCAGGGCCAGCGTTGCGAGGGCAATTCGTCCTGCATCCCGTTGTGCCCGGTGCAGGCCAAATACAGCGCGCTCAAGACCCTGCAGCAGGCCCGCCAGCAAAAAGGCCGGGTCGAACTGCGCACCCAGTCGGTGGTGTCCAAGGTGGACACCGATCCCGCCAGCGGGCGCGTCACCGGCATCACCTACAAGCGCTACGAGTTTTCGGGCGCGCCGGTATGGGAGATGAAGCACGTCACCGCCAAGGTCTACGTGCTCGCGACCAACGCGATCGAAAACGCCAAGCTCGCGCTGGCCTCGGATCTTTGCCCTTCGTCAGGACAGTTGGGACGCAACCTGATGGACCATCCTTATGTGCTGACCTGGGGACTGGCACCGCGACCGGTGGGCGCGTTCCGCGGTCCCGGATCCACGGCCTCGATTCCCTCCCTGCGCGACGGCCGCTTCCGCACCGACACCGCAGCCACCCGGCTTGAACTGGCCAACTGGGGCTGGAACTTCGCTGCCAACTCACCTTACTCCGATGTCCAACGGTTGGTCGGCCGCGACAACCTGTTCGGCGCCGCGCTGCGGGCCCGGCTGCGCGACGAAGTGCCGCGCCAGGTCCGCATCGGCATCATGCCCGAGCAATTGCCGTCCTCGGTCAACCGGGTCAGCATCGATCCCGCCTGGCGTGACTCGCTGGGCGAACCGCGGCCGGTGATCGACTACAGTGTCGACGACTACTCGCGCGCCGGGGTGCTGCAGGCGCTCGACGTCACCCGGGCCGTGTTCGCCCGTCTCGGCATCGAGGACAGGTCGGTGGTCGACCCCTCGGCACCCGGTTACGTCACACTCGCAGGCCGCGGTTTTGTCTACTTTGGCGCCGGCCACAACGCCGGCACCCACCGCATCGGCCTGTCGCCGCGCGACAGCGTGACCAACGTCGACGGTCGCTCGTGGGATCACGACAACCTTTGGCTGGTTGGCTGCGGCGCCATGCCCACCATCGCCACATCCAACCCCACCCTGACCATGACCGCACTCGTGCTCAAGGCGGCCGATTCCCTCCAGCGCGAGTTGGAAGGGGCCTGAAACCCTCACCTTGCCGCCCCTGGCCTGACATGACATCCCATGAGCATGGAATCCGAACGTGACGAATTGAGATCGCTGATGGCGCAGGCCATCCGCATCGAGCTGACCACCATTCCGCCTTACGCCACCGCCGCCTACACCATCTGCGAGGTCGGCCAGTATGACCGCATCGCGCCGACCGAGGTCAATGCCGAACCGCTCGAGGTGATCCGCCAGGTCATGATCGAGGAGATGCTGCACATGACCCTGGCCGCCAACATCCTCAATGCGCTCGGCGGCAGCGTGATCCTCAACCAACCCTCCGCCATTCCATCCTATCCCTGCCGGCTGTTGCCCTCGGGCAAGGGGCCGGAAGTCCGGTTGCGACGGTTCAGCAGGGACCAGGTGCGGGTGTTCAGGGAAATCGAGCGCGCGCCGGTGAACTTCGACAAGTTGAGCAACGGCGATTGCCTGCGGGCGGAGACCATCGGCGGCTTTTACCATTGCGTGAGAGAGAAACTGCGTGCCCTGTGCCGCACGCATCGGCCCGATCAGGTTTTTTGCGGCGACCCCGCCTGGCAGGTCGGGGCGGAACACTACTGGGGCGCCGGCGGCCAGGCCTTCGCCGTAACCGATGAGGCCAGCGCCCTGCGCGCCATCGACATGATCGTCGACGAAGGCGAGGGCGCTGATCTCGGCGGCAGGGCGGGGGACGGCGACCCGGTTCCGGGCACCGGCGAGGAAGACGTGGCCCACTTCTTCAAGTTCAATGAGATTCTCCTGTCGCGTTACTACCGCGCGGATGACCATCTCGGCTCGCCGCCCACCGGGGCGGACCTCGCGGTCGACTGGAGCGCCGTGCACCCCATGCGCGACGATCCCAGGGCCGAGGACTTCGCCCATCTGCCCGAGGTGCACGCGCGCATGCTGGCGTTTGATCAACTCTACACCGGCTTCCTGCTTGCCTTGCACGAGGCCTTCAACGGCCGGCCCGAGCGCCTGCGGGAGGCGGTTCCGGTGATGATCAAACTGCGGCACGAAGCCATGGCCCTGGTGCGCATCCCGGTCAACGATCAGGGGGAAACCGCCGGCCCCGGCTGGACCTTCCGCCCCATATATTCCACACCAGAGCGCGCCTCTTGATGGCGCCATGACAGGCCGCGTCGGCCCACTGCCCACTTTCCTGCTGGCGAACCCGGTGCCACGGGCTAGCGTAGTGACCACTGCCCCGGTGCTTGTTGGATCAATCGATCGGGCTGGGTGAATACGTCGTCCTTGGCGGCGTGTTGCTGCACCATTGAGCCAATGAACGGACTGCAATCCTACATGAACCATGTCGCCGACGGCATCGCGTTGATCGGCGGCGCAGTGATCCTGCTGGGCACCCTGGTGGCGGTGGTCGGGTTGGTGCGCACCGAGATCGGGGCGTTGCGCGGCGGTCGCGTTCTCCGTCAGCGGCAGGTCCTGCGCCACCGGTTCGGCTATTACATCCTGCTCGGGCTGGAATTCCTCATCGCCGCCGATGTGATCCGCACCCTGATCCATCCCGGCATGGATGAACTGGTGACTCTGGGCGTGATCGTCGCCATCCGCACCGTCATCAGCCTGACGCTCAATTGGGAACTGACCCGCCGGCAGCGGGCGAGCGGGGACCCAACCTGAAACCTGATCGCAAATGGCGCGTGGCCATCGATTCCGGTGGTGATTCCCGTGCGCCCCGCACGAAAGAGATTGCCCGGTCAGATGGTTTTATGCGAGGTAAGGTCGCGTCGCTTATGAAAATCCCCGTCTCACCCCCCGCCAGGGACGGCCGCACGAACGTGCGTCCCGTCGATCGTTCAAATCGCGAACCAGGGCCCGTCGATGGCTACATGGGAGTTCGGTGGCGTGTCGGCGCGGCGGCCCTCGCCGCCGCCCTGCTGGGCTGGGCCGGTTCGGGCGCCCCATTGCCGGCGGGCGCCTCCCCGGGCCACGGTCACGGCGCTGGGCAGGCGGCGGCCACCCCGGCCGGCGGTCACGGCCACGGGGGCGGGCAAGCCGCCGATCGCGAGGCAATCACCCGGCTCTACGACATCGTGTCGATGCAGGACGGTGACTGGTCGGCGGAGGGCACCTGGATGCCGGCCCGCCTGCCCGAGGAGGGCGACCGCGTGTTCATCAGCCCCGGCACCACGGTCACCTATGACCGCCACGACCAGGCGGTGTTCCGCGCCATCCGGGTGTCCGGGCGGCTGACGTTCGCCCGCGATCGCGACACCGAACTGCACGTCGGCGACCTGCGGGTGCAGCCGGGCCTGACACCGGAGGCCGGGGTCGATGACATCGACGACCACGATCATGCGCACGACCAGCGGCATCAGGGCGCCGAGGGGGTGCTGGAGGTGGGTTCCGCGCATGAGCCGATTCCGCGCGACGTCAGCGCGCGCATCGTGCTGCACCACGTCGAGGGCGCCAACCCCGACAACAGCCCCGCCATCATCGCCCGGCCGGGCGGGCGCATGGAGTTTCACGGCCATCCGCTGCAGCGCACCTGGTGGAAACTGGCGGCCGACACCGCCATCGGCGACACCTCGGTGCTGGTGGACGGCGAGGTCGGCGACTGGCAGGAGGGCGACGAGATCATCATCACCGGTGCGATCTACTCGCGCAGCGGCGATTACCCGACCGAGGAACGCGTGATCAGCCGCATCGAGGGCCGCCGCATCCACTTCGAGGGCGGCTTGGAGCAGGATCACCTTGGCGAGGGCGAATTCCGCTCCGAGGTGGCCAACCTGTCGCGCAACGTGATCATCGAGAGCGCCGACCCCGACGGCGTGCGCGGCCACACCATGTATCACTGGGACAGCGCCGGTTCCATCTCCTACGCCCGCTTTGCCCATCTCGGCAAGAAAGAGGTGCTCGGACGTTACCCGATCCACTTTCATCTGGTCCGCGACACCATGCGCGGCTCGAGCGTCATCGGCGCCGCCATCGTCGATTCACACAACCGCTGGATGGCGATTCACGGCACCTACTATCTGGTGGTGCGTGATTGCGTCGGCTACCAGTCGATCGGGCACGGCTATTTCCTCGAGGACGGCACCGAGGTCTACAATCTGCTCGACCGCAACCTCGGGGTGCAGGCCTTCGCCGGGCGCCGGATGCGCGGCCAGGACCTGCCGTTCGATCCCAACGACGGCGCCGCCTTCTGGTGGGCCAACGGCTTGAACACGTTCACCCGCAACGTCGGCGTCGAATCCGAGGAATACGGGTTTCGCTACGACATGCAGCACACGCGGTCGTTCGACGCCAACCTCGACGTGCGCCAGCCGGACGGCAGCTACCAAACGGTCGACGTGCGCACGCTGCCGGTGTGGCGGTTTGAGGACAACGAGGCGCACGGCAACTTCGCCGGCATGGTGCTGGCGGGCAACGGCGGCAACCAGCCCGACGTTCCGATCCGCGACCAGCAGATGCTCGAGCGCATCGAGAGCATCGACTGGACCGGCCCCGACGAGCGAAATCCCCACATGATCCGCAACTTCACCATCTGGGCCGCCCACTACGCGTTCCGTCCGCAGACTCCGTCGATGCTGGTGGAGAACCTGCGCATTCACGACGCGCCCTACGGTGTCTACCGGCCCGGCTTTGACCGCCATGTCTATCGCAACGTCCACCTCTCCAGCCTCGGACCCGAGCCGTTCAACCGCGGCATGGACGACTCCAGCGCCCAGACCGGCAGCTTCACGGTCGATGGATTGAAGCTGGAGGACATGCGCAACAACAGCCAGGTCCATCCGCTGGTGCACATGGCCGACAACAACCTCTCCGGCACCGCCGAATGCCACTTCCGCAATGTCGAACTGATCAACGTCGATCCCCGGCGCGTGGTGTTCAACCGCGGCGGCAGCGTGCGCGCCGACCCGATCGTTGATCGCGGGGTTCCGTTCTACATCCACGATCATTACGGTCCCGGCAGGCATGCACTGATTGTCAGCACCCGCGCCGCCGACCTGTATCCCGGCGGTGCCGGCAACGGCAATGGCAACGGGGCTTCGGGCTTCCACGAGGATCCGCCGCTCACCGGCGACGAATCGAGGGTCCGGGAAATCACCGACGTGACCTGGCCGGAACTGCTTGATCCGGTCGACAGCCTGCCGCCCGCCACCACCATCCTCGACGTTCGTGAACACGAGGGGCGGCTGGTGGTCCGTGGGGTTTCCCATGACAACGGCGACATCGTCGAGGTGCTGGTCAACGGGGCACGCGCGGAAATCCTCAGCCAGCAGGCCGGGGTGGCCGACTGGGTGATCGAACTCGACCCGCCGGCCGACGGCAAGCTCTCGGCGCTGGCGGTCGACGACAGCGGCAACCGCGAACTGACCCCGCATCAGCGCACCCTGCGCTGAGCGGGGACGGGGGTTGGAGAATCCGGAGTCACCTGCGTGAGCGGCGGCGACGGTGAGCGGGCCTTGTGCGTGGCACCAAAAGCTCCAATCCGCCTTTGATAAGCGCCTCGCCTTTGCCACCATCACCAAGCGCTGACCACATCACCGTAGAAAAACCGCCCTGGCCCGACGAGAGGAAGCCCGGTCCGGGGCCGGACCAGCTGAAATGGCCGAGGCTCTTCCCGGGACCAGTTCAGGCGGCCTCGGTTCCAGCGCCGGCGGCGCCGGCGGGCCAGTGGTAGTTGCTCTGGCGCAGGAAGCCGTCGATGCGGATGGAACCGTCGTCGAACATCGACACCAGCGAGGCGCCGCTGTTGTCGGCGCCGCTGCCCTCGACCATGGCGACCAGGGTGCAGTAGTGGATGCCGTCGAGCTGGCGGTAGTCGTTGCGATGGTTGTGGCCCTGGAGCACGGCGAGCACCTTGCCCGAGGCTGCCAGAGCGGCGCGCACGTCGCCGGCGTTGTTGACGAAGTGGGCGCCCTCGCCGTCGAGCCGCTGGTGGGCGAACACCACCACGGGCTTGCCGGTGCGCTCGAGGTCCTCACGCAGCCATCGGATCTGCGCGGCCGGGATGTTGGCGTCGGTCCAGACGTAGTTGCCGCGGCCGTAGGGGTCGCCGTCGCTGTTGTAGCAGGAGTCGAGCACCACAAAGTGGAATCCGCCCTGATCGAAGGAGTAATGGGGCGCGCGGGCGCCACAGTTCTCCAGGAACTCGTCCTTGACCAGGGTGTCGATGCAGTGGTTGCCGAGCACGTAGTGGCGATCGCACGGCGCCTTGGCGAACACCTGCTCGACGGTGCGCAGGAAACCGATCTCCTGCTCGACGGTGTCGGTCTTGTCGATGAAGTCGCCCAGCTCGACGATGAAGCCGGGCTGCTTGTCCCGCAGGTGGTCGAGGGCGGCCTCGAGTTTGTCGAGCGCCTCGCGGTAGTGCCGGTTGCCGGCCGAAGGCTTGTCGGCGTAGTGGATGTCGGTCAGGGCGCCGAACACCAGCGCCGGAGGGCGGGCGGAGTCGGCCAGCACGCGCGGCAGGGTTCCGGCGGAGGCGGCGGCCAGGCCGCCGAGGACCAGACTGCCGCGGCGCAGCAGGGCGCGGCGGGTGAGGGGGACGGAAACGGCCGGAGGGGCTTGGCGTGGTGACATGATGGTGGTGGCTTGAGTTGGCCCGGGGCCGGTGGGATGGCGGGGTTGGCTGGCTGCGCTCCGGGCAACTTGCATCGCCGGGCCGTGGGCGCAAGTGACGGCCGTGTCACAGCGGGCAAATCACCCGGTTGGCGGTTGACTTCTGGCCGGGTTGCTGGTTCTGGTGTCGGCATGAACCCCTGCGATTCCCGTTCCTGTTTCGACACCCCGCGTTGCTCAAGTGCTGCCGTGGTCTTTTGTCCGACCCGCCGCCGCCGCTGGAGGGGCGGCGCGTTGGCGGTTTCCATCGGCCTCGGTCTTTGCCTTGGGCTGGGCCTGGGTCCGGTTTCGACCGGCGCGGACGCGGCCGAAGACGTGCAGCGCATGTATATCGGCACCTTCATGGACACCGGCAGCAAGGGCATTTACCAGGTGAACCTGGATCGTGAATCCGGCGCGCTGGAGCTGGTGGGGGTGGCGGCGGAGGTGGATCGGCCGGGCTTTCTGGCGGTGCATCCGAACGGCCGGTTCCTCTACTCGGTCACCGGCGGCCAGGCGTTCCGCGACCAGGGCGCGGGCGGGGTGGCGGCGTTCGCGATCGATGCCGACAGCGGCGAACTGACCTTGTTGAACGAGGTGTCGTCGCAGGGGCGCGGACCTTGTCATGTGAGCGTGGACCCGACCGGCAGCACGGTGATGGTGGCCAACTACGGCGGCGGCAACGTGGCGTCCTACCCGATCCAGGAGGACGGCTCGTTGGGCGAAGCGGTGTCGGTGGGGCAGCACGAGGGGCCATCGGAGGCCACCGACCGCCAGCGCGCGCCGCATGCGCACTCGATTTATCCCTCGCCGGGCGGCCGGTTCGCGGTGAGCGCGGATCTTGGCACCGACGAGGTGTGGATCTACCGGCTGAATCCGGCGGAGGGGGCGATGGAGCCCAACGATCCGCCGGTGGCGTCGCTGGCCCCGGGGGCCGGGCCGCGGCATCTGGCGTTTCATCCCGACGGCCAGCGCCTGTTCGCGCTCAACGAGCTGAACGGCACCCTGACCCTGTTTTCGTGGGACGAAGAGCGCGGCGTGCTGGAGGAGATCCGCACCGTGCCGACGCTGCCGCTGGGCTTTGACGAGCCGAACACCACGGCCGAGGTGGTGGTGCATCCGTCCGGGCGGTTTGTCTACGCCACCAACCGCGGCCACGACAGCGTGGCGATGTTCGCCTACAACCCGGCCACCGACGAGTTGGCGGCGCTGGGCCACGAGTCGACCCGCGGCGGGCATCCGCGAAACTTCAACATCGACCCGTCCGGGCAGTGGCTGATCGTGGCCAACCGCGACGGCGGGAATCTGGTGGTGTATGGGATCGATCCGCAGAGCGGGCGGCTGGAGTTCAGCGGTCACGAGCTGGAGATTCCGCAGCCGGTGTGCGTGACGTTCTGGAACGGGGTCGCCGATTGACGCGGCCGGGCGGAACGGTGTAGGAACGGGCATGAATCCCGAGACCACCCGTGAGTTCGCCCGTCTGCGCATGCTGCGGGATTTGTATCCCGACATCGACAGCGCGGTGGCGGCGGCGGCGGGTTGGCGCGCGAGCCTGACCCTGCCCAAGGGGGTGATCCACGTCATCTCCGACGTGCACGGTGACTTCAAGAAGCTGCGGCACGTGGTCAACAACGCCTCGGGGGCGCTGCGGCCGTTGGTGGAGTCGGTGTTCGAGCACCGGCTCGACGACGCCCAGGTGCGCGAGCTGCTGGCGGTGCTGTATTATCCGCAGGAGGCGATGAACCACTTCCTCGGGCTGGACGCGCCGGAGCAGGTGCGGCGGCCGTGGGTAATGACGATGTTGCGGCGGCAGTTCGAGCTGGTGCGGCGGCTGGCGCGCAATTACCCGCGCGCGGAGGTGTTTGCCAGGGTGCCCGACCCCCAGCGGACGCTGTTTGAGGAGCTGCTGGCCGAACCGATTACCGGCCGGCCGCCCGATTACGTGGAGGCGATGGTTGGTGAGCTGGTGGCATGGGAACGCGACCGGGACGCGGTGCGTTCGGCCTCGCGGCTGGTGCGCAATCTGGCGGTGGCGGAGATTCTGGTGGCCGGCGATCTGGGCGACCGCGGCCCGCGGATCGACCGGGTGATCGGGTTCCTGCGGCAGCAGCCGCGGGTGTCTCTGGTGTGGGGCAACCACGACGTCACCTGGATGGGGGCCACGCTCGGCCAGCCGGCGTGCATCGCCACCGTGCTGCGGTTGTCGCTACGCTACCAGCGGCTGTGGCAGCTGGAGGAGGGCTACGGCATCACGTTGTCGCCGCTGGAGCGGCTGGTGGACGAGGTGTATCACGACGATCCCGCCGCGCGATTCATGCCGCACGGCAGCGGCCTGCGCGACGCGCTGCGGGTGGCGCGCATGCAGAAGGCGATGGCGATCATGGAGTTCAAGCTGACCGGGCAACTGATCGAGCAGCATCCCGAGTGGCGGATGGACGATCGCAACCTGTTGCCACGGATCGATCTTGAGCGCGGCAGCATCGTGCTCGAAGGCGTGGAGCACGAGTTGCTCGATCGACATCTGCCGACGGTGGATCCGGCGCGGCCGAACGAGTTGTCGGACGCCGAGCAGTTGTGCCTCGAGCGGCTGCAGGAGTCGTTCGTCGGCAGTGCGCGGCTTTGGGAGCACATGAAATACGTGGTCCGCCACGGGCGCATGGCGGTGGTGCGCGACCATGTGGCGGTGTTTCACGCCTGCGTGCCGGTGGATACGGAGGGGCACATGCTGGAGCTGGAGATCGACGGCCAGCCGGTGGCCGGGCGGGCGATGTTCGAGGCGTTCGACCGGGTGGTGCACCGCGCCTACCGCAAGACCTCGACGCGACGCGACCGGGATGCCGACTGGTTCTGGTATCTGTGGGCCGGACCGCGCTCGCCGTTGTTCGGCAAGGACCGCATGACCACCTTCGAGCGCTATTTTGTGGCTGACAAAACCACCCACAAGGAGACCAGGAACCCGTATTTCACCCTGCAGCACGACGCCGGGTTCTGCGACCGGATCGGTCGCGAACTGGGCGCGCGCGGCGAGGTGCTGATCGTCAACGGCCACGTGCCGGTGAAGGTCGAGGATGGCGAGACGCCGCTGAAGCGCGGCGGCAACGCCATCACGATCGACGGCGCGTTCTCCGAGTCCTACGGCGACCGTGGTTACACCCTGGTGCTGGGCATGGACCGGGTGGATCTGGCCGAGCACCATCACTTTGAATCGGTGGAGGAGGCGATCCGGCGGGACGCCGACATCATGCCCGAGGTGACCACGATCCGCCGTTACGAGCGGCGGCGGCTGGTGGCCGACACGGAGGCGGGCGACCGGATCCGCGCGCGATTGGGGGAGCTGGAGAAGCTGATTGAGGCGTATCGTGAGGGATGGATTTGGGAATTGACCTAGACATGAATGCCCGCACCGCACCTTGTGACCGCCCGCGCCGGACCCGTTCCCCCCGCCTGCGGCGATCAATGGCGAGGGTCGCCCTGTGGGGCGTGGTCGCCGCCGGGGTCTGTGGTTGTTCAGTCACCAAACCGGTGCAGGACGAGGTCGTCCGGCACCTGCTGGAACCGGTGGTGGCGGAGGCGCCGTCGACCGCCATCGAGCCGCGGATTGCGGTGGCAAGGCCGAACCTGCCGCGCTACCTCGACCGCATGCAGATGGTGACCCGGGACGCCGATGGCCAGATCAAGACCCACGACAACCATCTTTGGGCGGAGTCGCTCAACGTCAACATGGCCCGCGTGCTGACCTCGAACCTGCGGCGGCTGACCCGGTCGCGCAACGTGCAGACGATCGACTCGTTCGTCACGGCCGATTACAGTGTGTTGTTGGAAGTGCGGGTGCACCAGTTCGATCCCGAGCCGTCGGGCCGGCTGGTGTTGGAATGTGATTGGCGGCTGCAACCGGTGATCGGGGGCGACATTGATCCGACCCCGTTCCGCACCGAAGTGGTGGTGGATCCCGGCGGGAGAGCGATGGACGGACGTGTGACGGCGATGAACGAGGCCCTGGGCCGGTTGGCGCGCGAGATTGCACGATCGTTGTGAGCGGCGGGGGCTTGGTTGGTGCAGATATTCAGCAGACAGCACACTGGCATCCACGACTGAATGAGTGATTTCCCTGACCGGACCGGGCCCCGCCTTGAAGCCGATCCGGCGTGGGTCGGGAACCTGTATGAACGGCTGGCGGAGGATGACGAGGGGAGGGTGTGCGAGGCCATCAGCGACGAGGCCTGCCGGGTGGTGCCGGGCAATTTCCTCCGCACCCTGGTGGCCAACACGCTGACCAGCATCGGCGACCGTATCGCCAGCGCCAAGACCACGCTGCCGTGGCTGTTGGGCCATCTCGGGGCGCCGATCTGGTGCCTGAGCCTGCTGGTGCCGATCCGCGAGTCGGGATCGATGCTGCCGCAGATGGTGATCGGCGCGGCGGTCAGGCGCCGGGCGGTGCGCAAGTGGGTGTGGGTGTCAGGCAGCCTGCTGCAGGGAGCCAGCCTGGCGGCGATCGGTTTTGTCGCCCTCACGCTGGAAGGCCTGGCGGCGGGGGTGGCGGTGTTGCTGCTGCTGACCTTGTTCAGTCTGGCGCGCGGGGCCTGCTCGGTTTCCTACAAGGATGTGCTGGGCAAGACCATTCCCAAGACCCGTCGCGGGCGCTTGTCCGGCTGGATCGGCGCCGTGGCCGGGCTGGGAGCGATGGCCACCGGGGCCGGCTTCGGGTTGCTTCCCGCCGAGGTGCCGGCGTGGGTTTACAGCGCGCTGTTGTTTGGCGCCGCCGGGTTGTGGGTGCTGGCGGCGCTGGCCTACGCCAGGATCATCGAATATCCCGGCGCCACCGAGGGCGGGGCCAACGGGTTCAGGGAAGGGCTGGGCAAGCTGGCGCTGCTGCGGGACGACGTTCCGTTCCGGCGCTTCGTGATCGGGCGTGCGCTGGCCATGGGATCGGGGCTGGCGGCCCCGTTCTATGTGGCGTTGGCACGGGACGACCTCGGCAGCGCGGCGGCGTTGCTGGGGATTTTCATTGCGGTCGAGGGCCTGGCCGGGTTGGTCAGCGCGCCGGTGTGGGGGCGTTGGGCTGATCGTTCCAGCCGGATGGTGTTCGGGGTGGCGTGTGCGCTCGCCGGGGTCTTGTCCTGTGGGGTGGCGGTGTGGTCGTGGCTGGATCTGCCGGCTGAGGCGGCGCGTTGGTTCTACCCGCTGGCGTTTTTCGGCCTGGGGATCGCGCATGCGGGTGTGCGGCTGGGGCGAAAAACCTATCTGGTGGACATGGCCGAGGGCAACCAGCGGACCGACTACGTGGCGGTGAGCAACACGGTCATCGGTGCGCTGCTGCTGGGGTCGGGCCTGGTCGGCGCGGCGGCGGCGGCGTTCTCGGTGGAGGCGGCGATTGTGATTCTGGGGCTGTCCGGTCTGGTGGGGGCGGGGCTCAGCCTGCGATGGAAGGAAGTGGGGGGTTCGAAGGCGTGAGATCGGGCGTCGAATGCCAGCGATCCTCTGCTGGCGGGCGCCGCGGGTCGCCCAGCCCGGCCTCCCGGCCCATGGGCAACGCCCCGCGCGCCATGGGCCGCGAGGTCAACCCGCGGCCCGCCGCCCTCGGTCAGCGACTCATGATTGCAACGATGGCAACCGCCCGGCCTCTCGCCTCCGCCGCGCCCGCGCTTGATGCGTTGCGCATTTCCTGCTGCGCGCGCGGCTGATCTCCTGTAACTTGACCTTCCACCTGACCGGCTCCGCGGGGCTTGCCGGTCGCGGCCTGGCATCGTGCGGAGGCCGGCCTGTCGCCGAGAGGGCGGTGGTGACCCACTTGTTCATAACGACCTCGTTCATCAACATTCGTTGCATTCCATGTTTGCAGGCATCTTTACCGCGCTGGTCACCCCGTTCCAGGATGACCAGATCGACGTCGCCGCGCTCAGACGGCTGATCGATTTCCAGTTTGACCACGGCATCACCGGGATCGTGCCGGTGGGCACCACCGGCGAGAGTCCCACGCTCGATCACGGCGAGCACAAGCGGGTGATCGAGATCGCGATCGAGCAGGCCGCCGGTCGCGGCCCCGTTCTGGCCGGCACCGGTTCCAACTCCACCCGCGAGGCCGTCGAGCTGACCCGTGCCGCCGAGACCGCCGGCGCCGACGCCAGCCTGCAGGTCTGCCCCTACTACAACAAGCCCTGCCAGGAGGGGCTTTACCGCCACTACCGGGCCATCGCCGATAGCACCTCACTGCCGATCGTGCTCTACAGCATCCCCGGCCGGTCGGGGGTCGAGATCGGGGTCGACACGGTCGCCCGGTTGGCAGCCGATTGCCCCAACATCACCGCCATCAAGGAGGCCGGCGGCGCGGTTGAGCGGGTCACCCAACTGCGCGCCGCGGTGCCGTCCGAGTTCCAGATCCTGTCCGGCGACGACGCCCTGACGCTGCCATTCATGGCGGCCGGAGCCTGTGGCGTGGTGTCGGTGGCCGGCAACCTTGTGCCCGGCGTCATGAGCCGGTTGGTGAACGCCGCCCTGGTGGGGGATTGGGCGTGCGCGCTCGAACTGCACGACCGCTGGGCACCGTTGTTCAGCGGATTGCTCAAACTGTCGAGCAACCCGGTGCCGATCAAGGCGGCGATGGCCCTGCAGGGCCTGCTGCTTCCGGATGTGAGACTGCCGCTGGCCCAGCTCGACGAGGCCGCCACCCGGCGGTTGCGGGTGTTGCTGGACGATTGCGGCGTGCAGGTCCAAACGGCGTCCGCCGGCTGATGTCCGCGGACTTCGCCGGAAGCGGGCGAAACTGGTCGCAGCGCCGCTTGACCACAGGGGATCCGGAGATCTTGTGGGAGCGGTCGCCGACTCATGGTGGCCGAACGATTTACGCGCCCAGAATGACCCGCAAGCAACGCGCCGAGCACGTCCTGCAACGCCTTGAACAACTGTATCCGCAAACACCGGTGCCGCTGGATCATCGCGATCCGTTCACGCTGCTGGTGGCGGTGCTGTTGTCGGCCCAGTGCACCGACGCGCGCGTCAACCAGGTGACCCCGCACCTGTTCGCCCGCGCCGCCACCCCGCAGGCGATGGCTCAGGTGCCGGTCGAAGAGGTGGAGGCCATCGTGCGGCCGTGCGGGCTGGCACCGAAGAAGGCCCGGGCGATTGTCGAGCTGTCGAACATCCTGCTGCAACGCCATCAGGGCCGCGTGCCGGCTGATTTCGAGGCGCTGGAACAACTGCCGGGCGTCGGTCACAAGACCGCGTCGGTGGTGATGGCGCAGGCGTTCGGCGTGCCGGCGTTTCCGATCGACACCCACATCCACCGCCTGGCCCAGCGCTGGGGA
>SKLO01000070.1 GCA_007123195.1 Verrucomicrobiales bacterium
AAAGCGGCACTTGGAAACGTGGACGGGTTCGGCGCCGCGCGAATGGACAAGCACCATATCGCTTGTCCGCAGCTCACCCGCGCCGCAGCAGCCGCGCGGCTGACCCGGTCCCCGGAACTGCCGCGCCGGTCGCGGCAGGACACCCGGTCTCCGGGGGCTGGTAGGGAAGTCGGACGACCTCAGCCGAACGCCCCCGGGGACCAAGCGGACCACCACCCGAAATCCCAGCCCGAATGAACACCGCCCCGCCGCCCTACACCCAATCGATCCCCGACATGATCCCGCGCCTGCCGCCGGTGTGGGCGGACGTGTTCGGCGAGGATGACTTCGGTGTGTTCGCCGAGTGCGAGATCAAGGGCGCCCGCTTCGTCTGGCGCTGGATCAGGCCGGGGAGGTTTCTCATGGGATGTGATCCGGACGACAATCATGGGAACAACGCTGAAAAGCCCCAATATGAGGTCATCATCACGCGTGGCTTCTGGCTCGGCGAAACGCCGGTCACCCAGGCGCAGTGGCGGGAGGTGACCGGCGAGAGTCCGAGTCATTTCAAGGGAGACGCGCGGCCGGTCGAGCGGGTGTCGTGGGTAGACAGTGTTGAGTTTGCAGGCAAGCTGAACCAACTGGTGCCGGGCTTGAACGCCGCCCTGCCAAGCGAAGCGCAGTGGGAATATGCATGCCGGGCCGGGACCCAAGGTGCCTTCCAGAACGGCTCATGGTGCACGGAACCCACAGGAAAAGACCCGGCTCTCGAAGAGTTGGGATGGTTTGACAAGAACAGCGATGGACGTAGCCACGATGTCAAAGGCAAGGCGGCGAATGCCTGGGGCCTATACGACATGCATGGCAACGTCTGGGAATGGTGCCGTGACGCCTGGGATGCGAAAGCTTACGGCAAGCGCGAGGAACCTGCATTCGACCCCGAGGAGACGAGTGATGACAAAGGCGCCGACCGCGTCGTGCGCGGCGGCTCGTGGCACTCCCTCGCCTGGCTCTGCAGCGCCGCCTTCCGCCTCGGGAACGAGCCCGGCCTCCGCTTCAGGCCCCTGGGCTTGCGCTTGTCCGCAGGTCAGGAGCCCGGGGCGGCGGAGCCGCCACCAGTGGAGCGGAGCGACCTGCCGTAGAGGCGGAGCCGGGCCCGGAGGGCCGGAGGCAGCCAGCCCGCGCAGCGGGCCGGATTTTTTTGCGGCCGATTGGTAGCGGGTAGCGGGTAGCGGGTGAGAAGGTAAGAAGTTAAAAGTTCGGACGCTGGCGCGGAGCGGTGGGTGAATCAGTGAATCAGTGAATCAGTGAATCAGTGAGTCGGTGAATCGGTGAATCGGTTAATCAGTGAATCGGTGAGTCGGTGACTGGTGACGGGTGAGAAGATGGTAAGAAGATGGTAAGAAGTAAAAGTAAAAGGTTCGGACGCTGGCGCGGGGATGGGGCGCTGAGCAGAACGGGCGCGCGTGATTGGCTGCGGGTGGCGGTGAGCAATTTTGAATGTTGAATGTTGAATGCTGAATGCTGAATGGACCGGGGGAGGCCCGGGGGCTTTGAGCCGGACGGATTCAGTCGCGCGATTTCTCCGCAAGAACGCCAGCGCACGTCGCCAAGGCGAAGCCAACGCACCGGCCCGAAGGCAATTCAACATTCAAAATTCAAAATTCCTCCTCCTCCTTCTCCTCCGGCGCCAGTCCCAGCGCTTCGGTGTCCCAGATCCGCACCTGGTGCAACGGCCGGTTGTCGGAGCTGGTCGCCACCCAGCGGCGGTCGGGGGATATGTGGATCTGGGTGTTGCGGAAGAACGGCTCGGCGATCCAGCTGCGCAGGCATTCGCCGGTCTCAAGGCACCACAGGTGCGCCCCGCCGTCGCGGCTGGCCGCGGCCAGCCAGGCGCTGTCGCTGCTGATCCCCACCGATTGCAGGTTGCCATACGGATACGGCGGTTCCAGATCGAAGGCCTGCTCCATGCCGGGCACCCGGTGGACCCTGACCATGCCATACAACGTGCGCTCGACTCCGGCGGATTTCCCGTAACCGATCGCCAGCAGCCGGCCGTCGGGACTGAGGTCGGCATGCCAGCCGACGTAGCCGCGGGTGATCGGCGGCACCGCCCGGCCCTGGCCGGCCGGCGGCGGCAGCAGGTCGGGCGCGCCGGCGGGCAGGCGCATGAGGAACGGCTCGTAGTTGCCGAACACCAGCCAGCCGTCGCGGCCCGAGGCGGAGAAGGTCAGGCCGTTGTGCCGGCGCACCTCGGCGCGGCCCGAGTATTGCCATGTGTGGCTCCCGAGATCGAGCAGCACCGGCGGATTGGAGCGGTCGTCACCCGTGGCCATGGTCGGGCTGATCAGCAGCCGGCTGTCGCCGTCGACGAACGCCAGCCTGGAGACCCCATGGGCGACCTCCAGCTCCTCGCGCACACGCACTCCGGCCTCGGCCGCATCCCAGTCGAGCAGCAACAGGCCGCCGGCGCGACCGACCGCCACGCCGCCGGCGGGACCGAAACCGACCGCGAGCCAGCTGCCGTCGTCGGACCAGCGCATTACACGAATCGCGCCGGCGAACGGCTCCGAACGGGCGGTCAGATCGATGGAGGTGACCAGCTCCCCGTCGGGCAGCCGGTAAAACAGCAGCTGCCGGCGGCGGGTGCCGACTACCAGCAGCGACTGCCCGGGATCGGGGTGGAACTGGAGCGCCTCGGGGGCGCCCGCCCGCAGGTCCAGCGTCCTGGCCAGGGCGTCGGCGGCCGGGCGGGTGGGATCATCCGCTCCCGCCAGCGCCCAGGCCCGCCACATCTCCGCCAGGCCCTCGATCCCCTTCCAGGAACCGAGCGGCGTGTTCGGGCCCAGCGCCAGAAACGCCGCCGCCGCATCCTCGCGGTCGCGCGCCATGC
>SKLO01000113.1 GCA_007123195.1 Verrucomicrobiales bacterium
AGATGGAGGCGGGGCACGGCAGCATCAAGGCGACGGTGCTGCGCCGGCTGAACCGCCTGGAGTATGAGCACACGGTCAACGACCTGCTGGGAACGCGGCTGGAGCTGGCTGGCCTGCTGCCTGAGGACGGTCGCGGTGACTTGTTCGATACGGTGGCCGACGCGCTCGATTTGTCGCCGGTGCATCTGGCTCGCTATATGGACGCGGCCCAGTTGGCGCTGGAGACCGCCACGCGGCGGGTCACCGAGCCCGAGCGCCGGGTCACGCGCCATCAGCTGGGCGAGGGCAACGACGAGCGCAATATCGGTCGGTCGTGGCAGCGCCGGGAGCGCGACGGTGCGGTGGTGGCATTTCTCAACGACGACACCTACCCGGGGCTGCTTACGCGCAGCTTCAGCGCGCCGTTCCCGGGTCGTTACCTGGTGACGTTGCGGGTGGACGCCTATCGCAGCGAGCGCCCGATCCAGGTGTCGGTCTACAGCGCGCAATGGGCGGCCGGCGGGTTGCGAAGGACGCGCCACGGCACCTTTGACGTGCAGACGGGCGAGGGCTCGGTGATAGAGGTGGAGGTGCCGCTGGAGCGAGGCCAGTTCCTGCAGCTGATGCCGCACGGCTTGCCGAACAGCTGGGGCGACGTGTATCGCCGCGGCGACAACGGCGAATCCACGGCGGCGGACTTCCAAGGGCCGGGTCTGGCGATCCAGGGCATCGAGGTCGAGGGGCCGCTGATCGACGAATGGCCCGGCCGCGGTCACCGGCTACTGTTCGGCGATCTGGAAGCGGCCAACCCGATTCCGCCGGAGCGCGTGCTGCACACCGACCCAGAGCGTCAGCCGGTGACCTCTGAACAACCGCACGAGGACCTGCGGCGGCTGCTGCCGGGCTTTATCGAGGCGGCGTTCCGGCGGCCGGTCGAGGACGGGGACGTGGCGTTTTTCGTTGAGCTTGCCGAGGCCGAGATGGAGCAAGGGGCCTCGTTCGAGCAGGCGATCCGGACCGCCCAGGTGGCGGTGCTTTGTTCCCCGGAATTCCTGTTTTTCCATGAGCCCGATCCCGGCCCGCTGGATTCGTGGGCGGTGGCGTCGCGGCTGTCGTATTTCCTCCATCGTTCGCTGCCGGACCAGGAGTTGCTGGCGGCGGCGGGCGAGGGCCGGTTGGCGGACGCGGACGGGCTGCGGGCCCAGCTGGAACGGTTGCTGGCCGATCCGCGATCGGCGCGGTTCGTCGAGGATTTTACCGGCCAATGGCTGAATCTGCGGGCGATCGACGACACCACGCCGGACGCGCGCTTGTATCCCGAGTTCGACGACCGGCTGCAGCACGCGATGGTCGATGAGACCACGCTGTTTTTCGACGAGGTGCTGAGGAACAACCTGTCGGTGGTTGAGTTTATCGATTCCGACTGGACCTACGTCAACGAGCGGTTGGCGGCGCACTACCGGATCGAGGGGGTCGAGGGCGGCTCGATGCGCAGGGTGGAACTGCGACCCGAGGATCGGCGGGGCGGTGTCATGACCCATGCCAGTGTGCTCAAGGTGTCAGCCAACGGCGCCACCACATCGCCGGTGCTGCGAGGCATCTGGGTGCTGGAGCGCATGCTTGGCGTGCATCCGTCGCCGCCACCGCCGGGTGTGCCCGGGGTGGAACCCGACATCCGCGGGGCCGAGACCCTGCGCGAGCTGCTGGTGAAACATCGCGACAGCACATCGTGTCGGAGTTGTCATCAGCTGATCGACCCGCCCGGGTTCGCGCTGGAGCACTACGATGTGATCGGCGGCTGGCGCGAGAATTACCGGTCGCTGGGCGATGACTTCCCTCGCCCGCCGGAGGAGTTGACCAATGGTCGCAACGTCCAGTGGCGGATCGGGCCCGGGGTCGATGCCTCGGGCGAGACCCGCGACGGCCACGAGTTCTCGGACTGGCAGGATTTCAAGCGGTTGATTCTCGATGATGCCGACCGGTTTGCCGGTGCCTTCACCGCCAAGCTGGCGACCTTTGCGAGCGGGCGCGAGATGGGATTCTCTGACCGCCGCGAGATCGCCGCGATTATCGATCGCACGCGCGCCAACGGCCACCGGTTCCGGGATATCCTTGACGAGTTGGTCGCCAGCCCGTTGTTTCTCCACAAGTAAAATCAGGTTCAAGCTGGTCCAGCCCCCGCCGACACCCCATCGCCATGAAACTCAAGACCCCGTCCGCTGCCTTCATCTCCACCAAGGCGCACCTGCCGCGCCGGTCGTTCCTCAAGGCCGCTGGCGCCACCCTGGCGCTGCCGTGGCTGGACGCGATGCTGCCGGCATTCGCCACCCGGGCGCAGGCGGCCGCCGCCACCGAAGCGCCGATGCGGTTCGTGGCCATGCAGTATCACCTCGGCTTCCACGCGCCCAACTTGTTTCCCGAGCAGGTTGGGCGCGACTACCAGCCGACGCCCTACCTGGAGCCGCTGCAACCCTATCGCGATGACTTCACCCTGATCTCCGGTTTGTCCCACGCGGAACAGAACGGCGCCAACGGCCACTCGTCCGAGGTCACCTGGCTGACCGCCGCCCGCCGGCCGCAGCTGCCCGGGTTCCGCAATTCGGTGTCAATCGACGAGGTGATCCGCGAGCAACTCAATCCGGATACCCGTTTCCCGTCGCTGACGCTCAACGTGTCCGGCCGCAACTCGCTGTCCTACACCGCCAACGGCGTCAATGTGCCGGCGATCGATTCGCCCGCGCAGCTGTTCGAAAAGCTGTTCATCGACGGCACGCCGGAGGAGGTCGAGGCGCAGATGACCGAGCTGGAGCGCGGCCGCAGCGTGCTCGACGCGGTGGCTGAGCGCGGCCGGCGGCTGCAGCGTCGGCTGGGCGCGCGGGACCGTGA
>SKLO01000543.1 GCA_007123195.1 Verrucomicrobiales bacterium
AACGTGCTGGTCACCCCCAAGGGCACCGTGCTGGCCACTTGGGGAGGCGTGGGCCAGGACAACAGCGGCAGCGTCAGGGTCCGGCGCAGCGAGGACGGCGGCGCCACCTGGGGACCGGAAATCGTGGTCGCCGACCCCGGCTTCCACGGCGGCGGGGCCCTGGCCGACAAGACCAGCGGCGACCTCATGTTGTTCGTCGAGCAGGGGCACCCGCCGGCGCCCCTGGCGTTCTACCGCAGCACCGACGACGGCCTCAGCTGGCAGCTCGAGGAGGTCGAGGTTCAGCCCGACGAACGCGGCGCGGTGCCGTCGATGCACATGTGCGAGCACGGCATCACCCTGACCCGGGGACCTCACGCGGGCCGGTTGCTGCGGCCGGCGCGGGTCTACGAACCGCGCCCGCGCGGCTACAACACCGCGGTTTACAGCGACGACGGCGGGCGGACCTGGCGGTCAAGCGGCCCGTTCCCGGCCATCGGTTCCGGGGAAGGCGCCCTGGCCGAGTTGTCAGACGGGCGGATCTACCTCAGCTCGCGGCGCAACTGGTTCGCCGACGACGAGGAATTCAGCCCTTGGCGGGAACACGCATGGAGCCACGACGGCGGCGAGACCTGGGAGGGCCCCGAACTCAGCGCCGTGCTGCCGGACGGACCGCGCTACCGCGGAGCGGAACGGCGCGGCAACAACTGGAACGGTCACTTCGGCATGATGGCCGGGCTGGTGCGACTGCCGGTGGAAGGCAGCGACATCCTGCTCTACAGCAATGCCGACCACGACGGCCACGAGCGGGTGCGTCTGACCGTGTGGGTCAGCTTTGACGGGGGCGAAACCTGGCCGCTCAAGCGGCTCGTGCACGAGCGCGAGTCGGCCTACTCCTCGCTGGCGGCCGGCCGACCCGGCACCCCTGGCGAGGGTTGGATCTACCTGCAGTTCGAGACCGGCGGGCATCCCCACTCCACCTGCAAACTCGCTCGCTTCAACCTCGCCTGGCTGCTTGATGGAGAGCTTACCGGCGACGGCGAATTGCCGGCGCCGCCGTAGCGGATGGACACCCGGGAACAGTTCAAGTTGGTTGAAAGGGTGGATCGGCACGCTGGTGGTGGCATCCCTCCAGGATGCGAGGTTCTTGGGGGATCCGGGTCCGGTGGTGTCGCTGCGCTCAACCACCGGCTACCGGCTGTGATCCCTCCGGGATCGATGGCTCGTGGCTTCGCTGATTCTTCGGGCCATCACCCGTCCAGGCAATTACCACCTCACCATCACCGAGGTGGTGACCGTGCGGTTCTCATTGCAGCCGGCGGATTAATGCCGTCGCACAGGCGGCCGGGCGCGTGCACGCCCTCCCTCCGTTGACCCGCCTTCGATCGTCAACTAGCCTGAGCACATGTCCAAGCTGTTCAAATCCCTTGCCGCCCTCATCCTCTGCGCCACCGTCCTGACCGCCTCCACGCGTGCGGACCACCCGAACATCGTGGTCATCTACGTGGACGACATGGGCTACGGCGACCTCGGCTGCTATGGGTCCGAGGTCAATGACACGCCGCACGTGGACCGGCTCGCGGCCGAGGGGATGAAGTTCACGGACTTCTACTCCTCAAGCCCCGTGTGCACGCCGGCGCGCGCCTCGCTCATGACGGGTTGTTATCCCGGCCGGGTCAGTTTTGACGGATTCGGACAAGGCGGTCACAGCTGGGTGTTGTTCCCGGGTTTTGCCGAGGGCCTGCATCCGGACGAGCGCACGCTGCCCGAGCTGCTCAAGGAGCAAGGCTACGCCACCGCACTGATCGGCAAGTGGCACCTCGGCGACCAGCCGGAGCACCTGCCCACGCGCCACGGCTTCGATCTCTACTACGGCGTGCCCTACAGCAACGACATGGCCATCATGCCGCGCCGTGCCAACTCGCCGCCGATGCCGCTGATGCGCAACGAACGCGTGATCCAGGAACAACCCACCCAGGCGGCCCTGATCGAACGCTACACCATCGAAGCCGCGGAGTTCATCCACCAGAACCGGGAGCAGCCGTTCTTCCTGCTCATGTCCCACCTCCACGTGCACCTGCCACACTACGTGATGGATCCGTTTGCCAGCGAGTCGCGCAACGACCGCTACGGGGCCGCAGTCGCGGCCATCGACTGGAGCACGGGGGTCATCATGGCGGAACTGAAGCGCGCCGGACTGGATGACAACACCATCGTCATGTTCACCTCCGACAACGGCAGCCGGACCCGCAACGAGGGCGGCAGCAACGCCCCGCTGCGCGGTCATAAGGGGCAGGTATGGGAGGGCGGCATGCGGGTGCCGTTCATCGTGCGCTGGCCGGAGGCCGTGCCCGCCGGCTCCGAGAGTTCGGAACTGTCCACCATCATGGATCTCTACCCGACCCTGGCGAATCTGGTCGGTCATGATGTCACCACCCTGCCCAAGCACGACGGCGGCGATGTGATGCCCCTCTGGCGGGGCGACGAGAACGCCGTCTCGCCCTACGACCACTTCTTCTACTACATCCGCAACGAACTCCGGGCCGTGCGCGACCAGCGCTGGAAGCTCCATCACAACAAGGAGGACGACGATGAATCGGTGGAACTGTTTGATCTCGCCAATGACATCGCAGAAAGCCGCTGCGTCGCCGACGACCACCCCGATGTGGTGGAGCGCCTGATGGCCGCCATGGAGGAAATGCGCCAACAACTGGGCGACAGCCGGTTCGGCATCGAAGGAACCGAACGCCGCCCGGCCGGCCGGGTGGACAATCCGCGCCCGCTGACCGAGTTCGATCCGGACTACCCTTACATCGAGCCGAGCTACCTGCTCAACGAGGCGGGTTGATCGCCAAAACTAAAGCTCCATGAGCATCGGCTGCAG
>SKLO01000622.1 GCA_007123195.1 Verrucomicrobiales bacterium
GCCCGCCACTGGCTCGACCTGGCGCGCTACGCTGACTCCCACGGCTACGACAAGGACCAGCCTCGCCCGCACGCCTGGCCCTACCGCGACTACGTGATCCGCAGCCTGAACGAGGACAAGCCGTTGGACCGGTTCGTGCGCGAGCAGGTGGCCGGCGATGTGCTCTACCCGGACGATCCCGACGGCGTGCTCGGCCTCGGCTTTCTCGCCGCCGGCCCGTGGGATCAGATCGCCCATCACGAAGTCGGCGAGGACAAGCTCGACGGCCGCATCGCCAAGCACCTCGACCGCGATGAAATGGCGGCGGCGGTGTTCAACGTGTTCCTCAGCACCACCCTCCAGTGCGCCCAATGCCACCACCACAAGAGCGATCCTCTGCGAATGGAGGATTACTACCGGGTGCAGGCGGTGTTCGCCGCGGTCGACCGGGCCGAGCGCGTCTACACCGGGCTCGACAGCCACCAGCAGCAGCAGTTGGCAGAGCTGACCGCCGAGCGCGACCGCTTGCGCCAGGAGGTGGCCGACCTGCAACATCAGGCCGACGAAGCCCAGGCCGGTCCCACCGCCGCGGTGCGCCAGCGGCTCGACCAGCTCCGCGCTCTGCATCCCCCGGGCGAACCGCCGTCGCAGCATGGCTATCACAGCCACATCAGCGACCGCCGGGACGAGGCCAAGTGGCTGCAGCTCGATCTCGGCGCCCCGGTGACCGCCCGCTCGATCCGCCTGCGCGCCGCCCACGACAACTTCGCCGGCATCGGATCCGGCTTCGGTTTCCCCGTCCGGTTCCGCGTCGAGGTGTCCGACCAGGACGCGTTCGGACCCGGCTCGGGCGCGCGCGTGCTGCACGACTCCGGCGGCACCGACCACCCCAACCCGCGCACCCGGCCGGTCGGGATCGATGCCGGCGACGAGCCTTTCCGGTTTGTCAGGGTCACGGCCACCCGGCTGGCACCGCGCCAGGGCGACTTCATCTTCGCCCTGGCCGAACTCGAGGTCGTCGCTGACGACGGCAGCAACCTGGCCGCCGGCGCAACGGTCACGGCGCTCGACAGCATCGAGCAGGGTCCGCGCTGGGGCATGGCCAACGTGATCGACGGCCGCTACCACCTCGAATTGTCGGATCCGGATGCCCTGACCGAATACCACGACCTGCTCGACCGGCTGGGCGAACTGGAACAACGCCACCGATGCCACGAAACCGGGCAACAGCTGGCCGCCGCCCGCCGGCAGCTTGAGGAGGTGGAACAACAACGGGCCGCCTTGCCCGAGGGCCGGCTGGTGTATGCCGCCGCCACCCGCTTCGAGTCGCGCGGCCGGTTCCACGCCACCAACGGCCAGCCGCGGCCGATCCACCTGCTGCGGCGCGGTGATCTGGAATCGCCGGCCGAGCCGATGACGCCCGGCGCACCGCCGTTGTGGCCCGGCGCCGCCGACCGCTTCTTTCCCGACCTGGACCCCGCCGATGCCGGCGCCGGTTCCAACGGCCGCTGGGACGAGGGCGAGGCCCGCGCCCACCTGGCCCGCTACCTGACCGCCGACGACAACCCGCTGCTGTGGCGCTCGCTCGCCAACCGGCTGTGGCAATGGGTCCACGGCCGGCCGCTGGTGGCCAGCCCCAACGACTTCGGCCGCGGCGGCCAGACGCCCTCCCACCCGGAACTGCTCGACGAACTGGCCGCGCGCCTGCGCGACGACCCCGACCGATCATTGAAGTCAATCGTGCGCCTGCTGGTCACCAGCCGCGCCTACCGCCGCTCGTCCGCCCACGATCCTGACAATGCCGCCATCGACGGCGACAACCGCCTGCTGTGGCGCGCCAACCGCCGCCGGCTCAGCGCCGAGGAAATCCGCGACAGCGCGCTGGCCGCCGCCGGGGCGCTCGATCCCGCCGCCGGCGGCCCCGGCTTCCAGGACTTCGTCATCGAGCATCCGCAGCACTCGCCGCACTATCAATACCACCTGCACGACCACGACGACCCGGCGGCCCACCGGCGCAGCATCTACCGCTTCGTCGTGCGCTCGCAGCCGCAGCCGATGCTGACCACGCTCGACTGCGCCGATCCCTCGCTCAGCGTGCCGCTGCGCGACGAGTCGACCACCGCCCTGCAGGCCCTGACCCAGTGGAACCACGGCTTCATCGAAGCCATGTCCCGCCGCTTCGGCGAACGGCTGCAGAACGAGGCCGGCGACGACCCCGATGCGGTGGTCGAACTCGCCTGCCGACTGCTGCTCGGCCGCGGGCCCGACGCCGCCGAGCGCGCCATCCTGACCGAACACCTGCACCGCCACGGCGCGGCCAGCCTTGCCAGGGTCATGTTCAACCTCAACGCCTTCGTCTATGTCGACTGACCTCCATCCGCTCCGCCGCGGCGCGCCCGCCAGCCGCCGCGGCGTTCTTGCCACCCTGACAGGTTCCTTCGCCGGACTGGCGCTCGGCGACCTGCTGGCGCGCGACGGCGTGCTCAGCGGCACCCTGCACCATCCGCCCAAGGCCCGGCGCGTGGTCCAGCTGTTCATGGCCGGCGCCGCCAGCCACGTCGACACCTTCGATCACAAGCCGCTGCTGCGCCGCCGCCACGGCGAGCCATGGGATCCGGGCGAGCGGGTCGAGCTGTTCCAAAGCACGCCCGGCGCCACCTTCGCCAGCCCCTGGGACTTCAAACCCCACGGACAATGCGGCAAACCACTCAGCGAGATCGTCGCGCCGCTCGGCGAGGTGGTCGATGACATCGCCTTTGTCCACAACATGGTCGGCAAGACCGGCGTCCACAGCCAGGGCACCCTGCTGCAAACCACCGGCTTCGACCTGCCCGGATTCCCCAGCGCCGGCGCCTGGATTTCCTACGCGCTCGGCCGCGA
>SKLO01000474.1 GCA_007123195.1 Verrucomicrobiales bacterium
ATGAGCGGTTGTCACCCCCTTGCCCTCGGCCCGCCCAGCCCGCGCCGCAGCGCCCGCTGGCAGGACTTCCACCGTGACCGACCCCGTCTGCCGCGGGCGGGCTTGGCACTGATGGGTTTCGCCATGATCGGCTGGCTGGGTGGTTCCCTCAAGGCCGACGAGGCGGACCCGACCGGCGACACCGATGAGGCCCCCGCGGCGGCCAGCAGGGTGTGGGACCGCGCCCTGACGCTGGCGCCGGCAGCGGGCGTGCACCGGCTTGGCGAAGGGGTCGAGAGCGTGCTGCTGGCAGCAGGCGTCGACGGGCTGCCCTTCAGCCAGCTGAAGATCGAGCCCGGAGTCTGGCTTGAGGACGTGCACCTGAGGATCGAGCCCGGCCAGGTGGCGGCCTCCGGGGCATGGTTCTCCGGCGGTCGGATGGCGGCCCACAACCGCTCCTGGGTGCGGTTGCAGGATTGCGTGCTCGATTCGGTGGAGCTGCTGAAGGCCGACCAGGATGTCAGCGAGCGCCACTCGGTTCGCTGGATGCTGGAGCAATGTCTGGTGCACGGGAATTTCGCGCCCAGCCTGCGGGTGGTCGATCACGGCGTGGCGGCCAGCCGCTGCACCTTCCACCGGATCGATTTCCCCCAGGTGCTGTTCACCCGCAACCTGCAGTCGGACGCCGGCAGCGACCGGTTCCGGTTTGAGCGTTGCGTGTTCATCGGCTGTCGCATTCCGGCCAGCCTGCTGGCCTGCACGATCGACTGCGTGTTCATCGACTGCGAGTTCGTGTTCGGCGAGGAGCTGCCGGACGACGGCGACCAGCCGCACGAGGTGACGGTTTGGATCGGCGGAAGTTCGGAATTGTCATCCCGTCAGGAAGGCCGGTTCCGGATCACGGTCGAGGAGCTTGAGGGCGGGGTGCCCGACGACGCCGGGTTTCCCGGCGATTGGCAATGGCAGGAGCCGGACGACGGCACGGAAGGCGAGGCCGGCACCGGTGGTCTGACCGTGGCCGGCTGGGAGCGGCCGGCGGGCGAGGCGGTCGAGATCGGAACGGTGGCCGAGCCCTTGAGCCGGCGCGTGACTGCGCGTCACTTCGAGCGGCTTCAGGACATGACGAGCGACGAGTTCCACCAGTGGATTGTGCATACCCGCTGGCGGTTTGAGCACGATGACAAGCCGTTGTTCGTGTTCGTCCGCCTGCTCGATTTGAGCGAGGCGTCGCCAGGCGGTTTTTCGTTTGATTCCTTCCGGCTGGAAGCGCCGGACGACGGTCATGGCGAGGTGCACTGGAGGCACCGGAACCAGGAGGACCAGCCGTGGGTGCTGCAGGTGGGTGACGACCTCCGCGAGGCCCGGTTGCGCATGGGTGAGGACACGGTCGAGGGCCGTCTGCAGGCGCGTGCTTTCGTGTTGCCGGAGGGGCTCGATCCGCTGCCGCCGCTGACACGGGGCCAGACAGGCAGTGCCGACGCGGTGGATTTCCTGTCGTGGATGTATGGCATCAAGTGGGAATGGAACGACACCGCCCGCGGCACGACCTCGATCGCGGTGGCGCAAAACCGGGTCCGCTGGCAGCGCGGCGACACGGTGCGGTTCTTCCTGTTCGACGTTGGTGAGGCGGGTGAGCTTGATTTTTACTGGGAAGACAGGCTCGACGATGCCAATCGCGTGCGGTTCACGCGCCACTGGGACCGGGCCACGGTGCAGAACAACAACGGCGTGTTCGCCCTGCGCTTTGTCGAGCGGCCGGGGCATGCCGATGACGGACGGCCGCGCCTGCCGCGTTGGCGGGAAGAATTGAACAAGGACAAACCGCCGGCCCGCATCATCCGCCAGGAAGCGGACCAGCCGATCCCGGTGGCCGGGTTGAGGTGAGGGCGGGGGATGGGAGCTGGAGTGGAAGCGGCGTCCCGCCGCTTGGAGACTGGAGTGAGGATGAGAAGACCATGGGGGGACCTTCGCACTCGGGGCGCTGGCGCTCGGCGCATGGGCTTTTCCATCCGCTCCCCATTCACCAAGCGGCGAGATGCCGCTTCTACCTCACGCAAGCGGGCGGCGATGTTTGGGGGTGGTTCGGAGGTGGTGGGACGGTTCGGGCCGCTGGCTGGGTGTGCTCGCGGGGGCGCGTCCGTGGGGCGGTAGCTGACGGAGCGACATCGTGGCGACGTCGTGGGAGTGCTTTCGGGCCCCGTCCGGTTTGCGCTGGTGCCAGGGGCGGGACTCGAACCCGCACAGGTTGCCCCACCAGATCCTAAGTCTGGCGCGTCTACCAATTTCGCCACCCTGGCCCGCGATGCCGGAAGGGGATGGTCCGGCCACCGTTACGGTTCCACCGCTGGAGGCGCTGGCAAGTGGAAACGGGCGGCGTGCATCGGGACCGGGCTCAGCGGCGGCGGCGGAGGAGCATGGCGCCTGCGGCCATGGCCAGCAGCAGGGCGCGGCCGGGCTCGGGGATGGCGAAGAACACGATGTCGTTGCCGCCGGTGAGAGCGCCCGAGGCGAAATCGGCGCTGGTGTAGAAGGCCAATTGCTGGCCGCCGAGTTGGACCCAGCCGGTGGCGTCCTGGTAGAGCGAGGTGCCGGCCGGGGAACTGGCGCTGGCGTTGGCGAAGATGTCGGTCGGGTCAAAGCTGGTGGGACCCTGGTTGCGGAGCGCCCACAGCGGGGTGTTGGGGGTGGGATCAAACACGTTGCCCTCGGTCAGGGTGATGTTCTCCAGGAGTCCGTTGAAGCTGCCGTTCAAGGCCAGGGTGCCGGCCTGGGTGCCGTCGAAGTTGAGCGCCCACTCGGCGCCGGGATCGAACGTCAGGGTGCCGAACAGGTTGAGCGTGCCGGGTGAGTTGCCGGGCATCAGGGTTCCGCGCTGGCCGA
>SKLO01000245.1 GCA_007123195.1 Verrucomicrobiales bacterium
CGAAGGAAGGAGGGGCAATCCCGGCTTGCGATCTTTGGCTCTTGAGCGTCCACCGTGAGCGGGTGTGAGGACTATTGTTTGGACCTGGGTTGGATCCCACGTCCGCTTTGCTCAAGCCGCTAAGATGGATATGAATAGAGCAGAAGCGGCAGTCGTAAAAGCAGCAGTGAAGGTCGACCCGGTGCCGGAGCCAAGGCTGCTTGAATCGGGCTACGAAGTGGCATTGGCTGCCTGCACGATTGTTGGAGACCCACAGTATTTGATCTGGTGCAAGCGGCCCGAAAGGGCGAGCAAGCTTGCCGCCCGGCCTTCCGAAGCATGGAAGCAGCTCTGCCATTGAATGCCACATAAGGACGGACAGAGGATTGTGCCAGGTGCGTTGCAGAACCCAAGGAGCCGCGGCATCCTTGCCGCGAGGGGTCGCCGCGGCAGTGGACCGCGGCACCGCTGGTGGCGCACTGAACGGCAGGGATGCCGTTTCTCCTTGAGTGTGTCCAGACCGTCTGCGTTTTTTCCCCGGAAGGCCAAAGCCGGCGCAGACGGTGAAGCTGTCGTTTCCCGAGTCTCCACGCCTCGGAGATCCCAAGGGCGGGTTGTTCCGGGACGCCCGACTGCTTCCGGACGGCGCCCCGACCTGGCTCGACCCCACTCCCTGCCGCGGCGGATCAGCCTGCTTGAACCGGCATCATTCGGCCGTTCCGCCCAGCAACACCTCGGCAATCCGCAGACCGTCCACGGCCGCCGAAATGATGCCGCCGGCGTATCCGGCGCCCTCGCCCGCGGGATAAAGGCCGCCGACGTTGACCGACTGCAGCGTGCCGGGATCGCGCTCGATCCTCACCGGCGAGGAGCTGCGGGTCTCCACCGCCGTCATCACCGCATCCTCCAGCGCAAACCCGCGCAGTTGGCGGTCGACCCGCGGCACGGCGTCGCGCAACACGTCCGCCACCTGCGCCGGCAGCACTTCCCTCACATCGCCCCAAACCACGCCCGGCAGGTAGGACGGCTCCACCCCGCCGCCGTCACGGCTCGGCCGTCCGCGCATGAAATCCCCCAGCCGCTGCGCGGGCGCCCGGTAATCACCTCCGCCGACCGCGAACGCGCGCGTCTCCAGCTCGCGCTGGAACCGCACGCCGGCCAACACGTCGTCGCCGGGCCGGGTGTAATGCTCCGGCCCGACCTCGACCATGAACCCCGCGTTGGCGTTGGCCTCGGCGCGCGCGTAACTGCTCATGCCGTTGGTCACCACCTGGCCGGGCTCGGAGTTGGCCGCGACCACCAGGCCGCCGGGGCACATGCAGAAGCTGTAGGCCACCGCTCCCGAACGGGTCTTGCAGGCGAACTTGTAAGGCGCCGACCCCACCAGCGGATGACCGGCGCGCGCGCCATGCTGGATGCGGTCGATCCAGCCCTGGGGATGCTCGATCCTGACACCGACCGAAAACGGCTTGGGCGTCAGCCGCACGCCGCGGCGCAGCAGCACCTCAAAGGTGTCCCTCGCGCTGTGGCCCACCGCCAGCACCAGCGCTTCGCACTCCAACTGGCTGCCGTCCGCCAGCACCACCCCGCGCACCCGCCCCTGCTCGATCAAGACATCGTCGACCCGGCTGCCAAAGCGGACCTCGCCGCCGTGCGACTCGATCTCCGCCCGCAACCCGCGCACGACCCGGCCAAGGCGATCGGTGCCCACGTGGGGTCGCGCCTTGACCAGGATGTCCTCCGGCGCGCCCAGGCGCACCATCTCCCGCAGCAACCAGGGAATGCGGTGCTCGCGATCGCGGATCTGGGTGTAGAGCTTGCCGTCGGAAAAAGTGCCCGCGCCGCCCTCGCCAAACTGCACGTTGGAATCGGGCTGGAACTCCGTCCCGCGCCGCCAGAAACCGGTCACGTCCCGGGCGCGCGGTCCCACCGCCTTGCCGCGCTCGAGCAACAGCGGACGCCAGCCCGCCCGCGCCAGTTGCAGGCCGCAGAACAAGCCGCACGGTCCGGTGCCGACGACGATCACCCGCGGCCCCGGCCGGCCACTGCCCGCCGCGCCGGTCTGCAAGCCGGCGGTCTGCTCCCCCCAACCCTCCACCGGATCGGCATAGCTCTCGTCGGGAGTCGGTTGCGCCAACCCCGCCGCCAATGCCGCGCACTCGGCCTCGGGGTCCAGTTCCGCGTCCACCGTGCAGGCAAAACGCACCTCGTGCGCGCGGCGGGCGTCGATCGCCCGTTTGCGCAGCCACACCTCGCGCAGCTGCGGGCTGTGCTCCGGCAGGTTCAGCCGGCGGCAGACCGCGGCGAACAATGCCGCCCGCTGCCGGTCGGCATCGGCGGCGGCGTCCAGTTCAAGCGGCAGCTGGCTGAGTCGGATCATGGCAGCCGCCATCATCGGCCCGTTGTCGCCGCCGCTCAAGCCCCGCGACCAGAAGCAGGGACGGAACGGACTTGCATCCCATCCCCTCGGCGGCCAACCTGCCCGCATGCCCAAGGTCACCTTCAAACAAAGCGGCGTCAGCGCCGAGTGGAACGACGACTGCGACAGCCTGCTCGAACTGGCCGAGGCCAACGGTCTCGACCTGCCGTTCGGCTGCCGCGCCGGCAACTGCACCGCCTGCCAGCAACCGGTCGTCGAGGGCGAGGTCGACTACCCCATGGGTCACACCGGCGTGCCCGAGCCCGGCAACCAGTTGCTCTGCTGCAGCGTGCCGAAGACCGATGTCACCATCGACGCCTGATCCGGTCAGTCCGCCCTGATCAACGTCGCTCGGCGCGCACCTGGCCGGTGACCGAGTCGACCAGCACCGTGGCAAAGTGACGCGGCCCGCCGTCCCGTTCCAACTCCCGCTCCTCCAGCACGGTCACGAACCAAATC
>SKLO01000004.1 GCA_007123195.1 Verrucomicrobiales bacterium
CCGCCACCGGTGGAGATGAAGCTCATCTTGTCGGCCAGGCCGAATTTGTTGACCGCCGTGACGGAGTCGCCGCCGCCGATGATGGTGACGGCATCGGTGTCGGCCACCGCCTGGGCGATCTCGCGGGTGCCCCTGGCGAACGTGTCGATCTCAAACACGCCCATCGGCCCGTTCCAGAGAATGGTTTTGGCCTTGGCGATCTCGGTCTTGAACTCGACGATGGCGGCGTCGCCGATGTCGATGCCCTCCCAGCCGTCGCTGATGCCGCCGCCGTCGGCATACGGGGTGGTGCAGCGGGTTTCGGCGCCGTCCTTGAACTCCTGGGTTTCGCGGGTATCGGCGGGCAGCAGGAATCGCACGCCCTTGGCCTCGGCGGCTTCGAGGATTTGCAGGGCGAGGTCGAGCTTGTCCGCCTCGACCCGGCTGTCGCCGGTGGTGTAGCCCTGGGCTTTGCGGAAGGTGTAGGCCATGGCGCCGCCGATGATGAAGGCGTCGGCCTTGTCCATCATGGCCATGATGACCTGGATTTTGTCGGAGACCTTGGCGCCGCCCATGATGACCAGGAACGGGCGCTCCGGGCTCTCGAGGCGTTCAACCAGATATTCAAGCTCGCGCTCCATCAACAGGCCCATGGCGGCGGTCTTGACGTGGGCGGCGATGCCGGCGGTGGAGGCGTGGGCACGGTGGGCGGTGCCGAAGGCGTCGTTGACGTAAACGTCCGCCAGTGCGGCCAGTTCCCGCGCGAACCCGTCGTCGTTGGCTTCCTCGCCGGGATGGAAGCGAACGTTCTCCAGCAGCAGCACCTCGCCTGAGCCAAGGGCCTCGACGGCGGCGGTGGCACGCTCGCCGATGCAGTCGTCGGCAAAGCCCACCTTGGTGCCGGGCAACAACTGGCGGAGGTGATCAGCCACCGGGGCGAGAGAGTATTCGAGGTCGCGCTCGCCCTTGGGACGCCCGAGGTGCGACACCAGAATGACCCTGGCACCGCCCTTCACCAACCATTCGATGGTGGGCAGGGCGGACGTGATGCGGGTGTCGTCGGTGATGACCAGACCGTCGTCGGTGGTCTTGAGAGGCACGTTGAAGTCGACCCGGACCAGAGTGCGCTGGTCGCGGACGTCGAGGTCGCTGATGGAAATTTTGGGCATATGATGGGTCGGTGGGTCGGGTGTGGCGAGGGGGCTGGAACAGGACGACCGCGGAAGCCGGGCATGGCCTCCGCGGTCGTCGCAGGTGAACTCGGGTGGCACCGGGGCCGGATCAGAGGTCGCGGCCGAGCAGTTCCATGGCGTCGATGGAGCGGTTGGAGTAGCCCCACTCGTTGTCATACCAGCCGACGACCTTCACGAAGGTGTCGCCGAGGGTCATGGTGCTCAGGGCGTCGAGGATGCAGGAGTGCGGGTTGCCGACGATATCCATGAGGACCAGCGGCTCCTCGCTGTATTCGAGCACGCCCTTCATGCGGTTGGCGGAGGCTTCCTTGAAGCGGGCGTTGATTTCCTCGACCGAGGCCGGCTTGCTGAGCACGGCGGTGAAGTCGGTGACCGACCCGGTGGGGGTGGGCACACGGAAGGCACCGCCGCTGAGCTTGCCCTTGAGGCTGGGAATGACCTCGCCGATGGCCTTGGCGGCACCGGTGGTCGAAGGGATGATGTTGATGGCGGCGGCGCGGGCGCGGCGCAGGTCGCTGTGCGGCAGGTCGAGCAGGCGCTGGTCGTTGGTGTAGGAGTGGATGGTGCTCATGAAGCCGCGCTCGATGCCGAACGCGTCGTGCAGGACCTTGGCCATCGGCGCGAGGCAGTTGGTGGTGCAACTGGCGTTGGAGACGATGTGGTGGTTCGCCGGATCGTAATCCTCCTCGTTGACGCCGAGGGCGATGGTGACGTCGGGATTCTTGGCCGGGGCCGAGATCAGCACCTTCCTGGCGCCGGACGAGAGGTGCTTGGAAGCGCCGTCGCGATCGGTGAAAAAGCCGGTGGACTCCAGCACCACATCGACGCCGAGGTCGCCCCAGGTCAGCTTGGCGGGATCGCGCTCCTCGAATATCCGGATGGCGTGGCCGTCGACGATGAGGTGTTCGTCATCGAACGAGATCTCGCCCTGAAAGCGGCCGGCGGTGGAGTCCCACTTGAGCAGGTGGGCCAGGGTGGCGTTGTCAGTAAGGTCATTGATGGCAACGACTTGCTTGCGTTGCTCCGGGGTCATTGCGCGCAGGACGTTGCGTCCGATGCGGCCAAATCCGTTGATTCCGTAGGTAGCCATGTGTGGATGTTTGATGGGAAATGAGTGGCCGGCAATAAAGCCCGGACGGGCCGGTCGTCAACCCACTTGATCCCCGGTGGCGAATTCGTTGCGGGGGCCGGCGGGTCGCGGAAACGGGCGGGTGCGCCCCGGGGGGCTTTGGGGGCGCCGAGGGCAAACCTCAGCGGTCTGGCCAGCATGCCGGGCCGGGGGGGCTTCCGGGCCGGGGGCACGGGGCACGGGGCACGGGGTCAATCGCGCTCCCAAAAGTGGTGCCGCCAAGGGACACGACCCGGCGAAGCCGTCAACCGTGGCGTCCCGGTCCTGTCTGGTTGGGGGTGGCGGCCGGACCCGTCCTCCACACTGGGCCAGGTCTCCCTCCCGTTGCGGCCGCCGGGCCTCCGCCTCACTCCACCGCCTGCACCCGCAGCGCCCGCAGCGAGAACAACCCCGTGTCCGCTTCCTTGATCGATCGCGCCCCGTCCTTGCGTTTCGGCCCGAAACACCCGCGCCGCGCCCGGAACAACTCCTCGATGAACCCGCGGCTGCCAATCGCCACCCCGTCGCTGAAATACCTCACCCGACACCTCACC
>SKLO01000664.1 GCA_007123195.1 Verrucomicrobiales bacterium
CGATCGAGCGCAGCGAGCTGAATTTCAAAAACTTCAATCACTTCATTTCATCCAGGGATTTCGCGATCACCACACTAGAGGCTGGCCGGGATCAGGGTCACCGACTTCAGGCGCAGGTCGCCGGGCGGGCTGCCGTTGGCCGCGGGTCCGAGCGTCAGTTGGCCGTCTCCGGTGCGGATCCTGAGGGTTCCAAGATTGATCCGCCGGTAGGTTTCGACATCGCCAGTGGCGGCCAGTTCACCGGTGAGGGTGAAGAATTGCTCGCGGATCCTGAATTTGCCGCCTGGCTCGGTGCTGGCGTATTCAAAAACCACCTCGTAACCGCCCTCGGCCAGGTTGGGCAGGCTCCAGGTGGCGGAGCTGCCGACGTCCCAATTGACCAGCACCGGCGGGTCGGAGGCCAATTCAACACTCCCTTCGAGGGTGGCATCGGTCGGGCTGAGGGCCACGGTGGAGGGGGTCTCGGGGCGGTTGCCGGGCGTGACCAGCGCCGGGTCGGCGAGGCGGGCCCGCGCCGCCAGAATCCGGTTCTCAACTTCGAGTCGCTCGTCCCGGGTGCGGATGGCGCCGACCCAATCGGCGCGCTGCACCAGTTGATGTTCCAGACGCTTGAGATTCTGCGCGTAGATCTCAAGCTCGGGCAACAGGACCTGACTGGCGCTGCGCTCGAACTGGGCCCGCAACGGGGCCACGCTGCCGGCGCCATCCTGCAGATGGTCCGCTTCGACTTCGATTTCGACTTGCGCCTGCGCCAGCCAGAGGCCGGCTCCGGCCATGATGGCTGCCATGCCACCTGCGAGGGACCGCCAGCGCCGGGGACCAGGAGCGGGCATGGCGGCACCGCCGGACCGGAATTCCGGCCGGCGGGAAGGGGCCTGGGAGCGTGAGAATGGGTTCAAATCAACCTCCGGGAAGCAACGACAGTCGGACGCCACATGCCCGAATCTACTTTGGTCTGGTTCAACAACAAGGCGAAGTGGAGGTTCTTGGGGGATGCAACCCCGCAAACTGCCGGAGGTAACGGTGGTTGTCCCTGTAATTTATCCAACGACGAGTCGCGAGGCCTCGATTTCAAGGTCGAGTTCCCGGCGACAGATGTCGGCCTGAAGATAAATGAAGTCCTCGGCCGCATGACCAAGCCGTTCGATCATGCGGGTCCGCACCTGCTCCAATTGGTCGCTGTGGCGCAGATAGCACTTCAGGTGCCACTGCCCATGGCCGTCGTCACCAAGCGGGTCGATCCCCATCTGACGCCCCATGATCGCCAGGTTGTCGAGGGTCACCTCCAACTGCCCCAGCACATCGCCAACCCGGACGCTGGCATGACCGCGGATGCTGGCGGTTCCGGAGATGAACGCCAGGTCGAACCCGGCGCAGTCGGCCATGGCGGCACGCGAAAAGCCGGGCGACCGGGGACCATAGGCATCCGGGTAGTGGTAGGCGGGTATTTGGTCCGGGTTCTCCAGGTAACGCGCCGGCTGCCTGCCGGCCACGAACGCCACCACCAGGCGGTTGCCGTGGATGCCCACCGCGGAAGCGGCCGGCAGGTAGCTCCTGAGGTGACGGCCGTAAACCGACTCGAAGGCCTGCCACCGGCCGACATTGAACCGCCGGTAGCATTCGAGGCCGTGTTCCTCCCGGTTGATGCCGGGCACGTAGTTCCAGACCCGGTAAAGGTGCCAGCCGTGACTGGCCTGCAACAGCTGGCGGTAGAGCCGGGCGGAGGCTGGCTCAAGGTTCCCCGTCGCCTCGGTCATCGCGACCCCCAACAGCAGTTCACCCGACTGCATCAGCAGGAACCCGTGGCGTTGCACGGTGGCGGCCCCGGGCAGGTGGAGCGATTCCCGCCGCGAACCGGCGAGATGCGGCAGCTGCAGATGGAGGGCGATCGAACCGTCGCGCAACTCGGCGGAGGAAGCGGGAGCGCCGTAGTGACAGACGAGCGTGGGAGTGACCGGATGGAGAGACATATAAGACGCGCGGTATCAGCAATAAGCGGATAACGGCCCGGATTGTCAACCGGCCGCTTGCATCGGCTCCGATTCCGATTTCACAGGCGCCGCCCCTGTGCTTCATGTTCGACGTGGTTCGTCATGGCTTCATTCGCGCAGCTTCAGCCCTGGCCATCGTGCTGGGAACGGTGGTGGTGGTGACCGGCTGGCTGCGGGTGGAACTCGACGTCGAGGTGCTCGATGTGCTGCCCGCAGACCTGCCCGAGGTGGCCGCGTTGCGGGCGTATCGCCACCATTTTGCCAACGAGCGCGAACTGATTGTGGCGCTGGAGATCGACGAGCGCGCGGTGCCGCCCGGCCATGGCAATGATGAGGATGACGGCGGGCCCGGGGCGTCGGCGCTACCCCCGGCCACGCGCGATGCCGGCCGGCTCCAGGACGACACGATGCCGGGACCCACGGGTTCGTGGTCCGACCCGGAGGCGGCGCCGCAGCCGTCGGCGCTCCCGCTGGCGGCAGGCGGGGCGGGGGATTTGCATGCCGACCGGCGGCTGGACGCGGCTGGTCGGTTGGCTCAATGGCTTGCACAGGACCTGCAGCCGGCACCGGATGTGCGCTGGCAGGACCTGTGGGAGGCGCGCACCGAGGACGGGGCCGACTTGGTGGCTTGGCTGCTGTTGAACCTGAACGACCCCGCGTTCGCGGAACTGCGTTCGAGGCTGGCAGACGACGGCACCCGCCAGGCGCTGGACGAGGCCCTGGAAACACTGGCGCTGACCATGGATCCCGGCGAGGTGGAGCGGGTTCGGCACGACCCGCTGGGATTGACCTCGCCGCTGGTGCAATTGATGGCGGACGGGGCGCTGGGGGATTTTGA
>SKLO01000242.1 GCA_007123195.1 Verrucomicrobiales bacterium
CACCCCACCATCCTACCACCGCCGCACCGGCTGTCAACTGTATGCCTGGCATATTAAATGTGGCGCTGGCACAATATTTCATTTGTCCCCGCCGCCGCCCGCCGTGCGGCTCATCACATGGTAGCAGTTGAGCGCCGCCGCCACGAGGACTTGTCCGCCGTAGCTTCAGCGAAGGAGGATCCGCCGTCGCCCTACACTGCCCCGCGACACCCCCGGAATCATCGCCCTGGCCCCGAAACCCGCCCGATACGTCCCCGTCGGCGGCCCCGCCACCTCAGCCGGGCCCGGGTAATGGTTCTCGTTCGTGTTCATCGACTTGGACCGCAGGTGCGCCCCAGGAGTTCTGCTGGTGTGCGAGGACCGTCAATAATTTGCCTGTCACATTATATGGAGCGGGGGCGGGGCGGGGGGGCGAGGGAGTCTTGGTTGACGGCTTTTTCACTGGGGCGGTTGCGGTTTGTCTGCTATCGATAGCGTGCCCGCCTGGCGCGACGGCTGTCAGGCTGTCAGGTCCGGGACGGCGGCGATGAACCCAGCACACAAACGGTGGCCAGTCCTACGGTTGAGAATTATTTGAAAGCGCAGTGGTCGCTCGAGCAGGAGAACGGGCCTGAGGCGGACGTGACGCCCGGGCAGTTGGCGCGGCGGCTGGGGGTCACGGGCGGCACGCTGACGACGATGGCCAAGAATCTGGCGGCGGATGGTTATCTGGATTACCAGCCGCGGCGGGGGTTGAAACTGACGGAGCGGGGGCGGCTGGCTGCGTTGGACGTGCTGCGCCGACACCGGGTGGTGGAGCGGTTTCTGGTGGATGTGCTGAAGATGGATTGGGCCGAGGTCCATGCCGAGGCCGAGCAGCTGGAGCACTCGGTGTCGACCAAGGTGCTCGAGCGCATGGAGGCGTTGCTGGGTCACCCGACCCGCGATCCGCACGGCGACCCGATCCCGGCGGCGGACGGCAGCATGGCAGGGGAGCCGGTGATGCCGGTGCACGAGCTGCCGGTGGGTGCGTCGGCGGTGGTGGTGCGGGTCACTGACCAGGAGCCGGACTTTCTGCAATTGCTGGCGCGACACGGGATCCGGCCTGGGTGCCGGGTGGCGCTGCGCGAGCGATTGCAGGCGGCCGGCGCGGTGGAGTTGCTGGCGGAAGGGGGCGAGGGCGGGCTGGCGCTGGGACTGGCCGCGGCCGGTCGGATTCTGGTGGCCTCGGCGGCTGGCGGCGAAAACAGTTGACAGTTCGGCTTGTGTTTCCCTGCGGCTGGGCTTTTTTGATGCTTCAACCCCCGGTGATCCCGGAGCGATTGTTCTTGTTGGATGGCGAACGAATGTGGTTTCCTACCCGGCAGCAGCTGAGCAAGATTTGACTGAATGAGCACGACCGAGGACGCGCACACGGAGCAGGCCGGAACTGGCCTTGTGGAACAGGTTCGGACCCTTATGGGCGAGGGCGACTACGAGGCCGCTTTGCAGGCGGGCGAGGGCGGACTGGCTGAGGCGCGGCGGCGTTCCGAGGGCAACCCGAACCGCTTGGGAGAGCTGGTGGAGGCGCTGCAGGCGCTGGGCATGGTGCGGCAGACGCTGGGCGATTACGAGGAGGCGGTGGCCCTGTTCGAGGAGGCGGTGTCGACCTCGGCGGTGACCGAAATGACGCCCGCGAGGCTGGCCGACATCAACCAGCGGCTGGCGGTGTTGTATGATTTCAACCAGCGCGAGGCCGACGCGGTGCCGTTGTATGAGGCCGCCATCCGGCTTTATGAAACCATGGATCCGCCGGACCCGCTGACCGCCGGTCGCCTGCGCAACAACCTGGCGATGATCTACAAGGGGCTGGAGGAATTCGACCGCGCCGAGCAGCATTATCTGAAGGCGCTGGAGGCGATCGAGACCGCGCTGGGCCAGGAGTCCGAGGAGTTGGCGTCGGTGTGCAACAATCTCGGCAACCTGTATTACAAGGCCGGCTTTCCCGAGCAGGCACGCGAGGTCCACGAGCAGGCGCTCGAGATCCGCACGCGGGTGCTGGGCGAGCGGCACCCGGATGTGGGCCAGTCGCACAGCAACCTCGGCAGCGTGCTGCATGTGCTCGGCGACAAGGACGCCGCGCGGAGGCACTTCGAGACCAGCCTGCGCCTGCTGGAGTCGTTCCTCGACGAGGATCAGGACACCTACGAGATCGCCGCCAGCAACTACAGCGAACTGCTGCGCTCGGAGGGTGACGAGCGGCGGGCCAATGCGGTGGAAAAACGCCTGCACAAGCTGCTGCAGAAGCATGCGCCCGAGGTGGCGGTGTAAGCCCTTTTCATCATGGACGCCCTGATCGCCTATCACTGGGACAAGACCTTTGTCGAGCTGTTCGAGCGCTGCTGCGCGCGCTGCCGCAGCGGTGACCTGGACTTCACCCGCTACTACAGCGCCGCCGACCTGGCGTTCCTGGACGACCTGGGCTACAAGCCGCGCGAGTTCTTTGACTTTGTCGAGGACCACGTCGACAGCGGCGGCCACGACCCCACGGTGGAGACCGCGCTGCTGGTGGCCTCGGTCCGGCGGGATTTCTGGCACCACGTGATGCAGCGCAAGGATTCCGGCAAGGTGCTGCGTCCGCAGGACCTGCCGGGCCGGGAGGAGGAGTCGGGCGGTCACCCGTGGCTGCCGCGCATTCTTGCCAAGGCCCGGGCCAAGCTGCGCGGGGAACTCGACCCGGAGATCATGTATGGCTGCGGCGGTGACCGCTTGTTCCTCAGCCGGCACGATCTGCATCCGGCCGACTTCCTGCGTGTGGTCTGGGCGGCCGGGGACGACGACTCGAAGGTGCTGGAGTTCGTCAATGGCC
>SKLO01000041.1 GCA_007123195.1 Verrucomicrobiales bacterium
CTCCAGGGGATGCCGGCAAAGGCCTGCGGCCATGGACGGCGCATGGCGACCAGCCAGTAGCCGCCGTCGCGGGCGGGGCCGTAGACGACATCGGCCCCGGATTCCAGCGCACGCCAGGCCGACTCGAAGTGGTGCGGGCGCAGCCAGGGGCAATCGGTGCCGACAACGGCCACCGCCGGGCTGCCATCGGCGAGGGCTTGGCGGACGGCGGCGTCGAGCCGGGCGCCGAGATCGCCGGAGGCCTGTGGTTGAAAATCGGCCCGGCGGGCGTTGGCACCGGCCGCACCGGGCAGGGCCTGCAGCCAGTCCCGGATGGCGGCGGCGGAATCGGCGTCGGGAGGGTCGTGACAGATCACCAACCGGGCCGCTCGCGGGGCCGGGGTCGGCAGGGCGGCGACCGGCGCGTGCGCCCCATGGGGGGCGGGTGCCGCGGGAAGTTGCGGGCGCGAGTGGGTCTCGGCACCGGCATCGTCAGCGGCGGGGTGGCCGACCGGGCCGGGGGGGATTTGGCCGAGGGTTTCCTGGACCAGCAGGCGGTAAATCGCGGCCGCGCGATCGGGACCGACCGCGGCGGCGAGGCGGGTCTTGACCCGGCCGGGCACGGGTCGTTTCAAAAACACCGAAATCGTTGGCTGCATGAAATGCTTAACTGTGGTTGATTTCTTGGGTATACTTGGGGCTGCCCTGCGCCGGCGGGGCGTCCCGCCCTGCTCCGTCTCGTCCCTGCATCATGGCCCGCGCCCGTCCCAGCCGCAAACCCGCCGCCGCCGACTTTGTGGTCCCGGTTGAGTCCGATCATCGGGCGTGGGACGAGGTGGCGGGCTTGTTGCTGCTGGGACTGGGCACGGTGCTGCTGCTGGCGCTGATGTCCTATGATGCGGCCGACCTGCCGGGTTGGGTGCTGTTTTCGCTGTCGGACGAGCCCAACCGGCCGACCCGCAACTTCATCGGCCCGGTGGGCGCGGTGCTGGCGGGCTACGCGTTTTTCCTGCTCGGGCTGGCGTCCTACCTGGCGGGTCTGGTGCTGGTGTGGTTCGGCATTGCCAAGTTCATGGCGCGCCCGCTGAACGGGCTGCGGGCGCCGGTGGGGGCGGTGTTGTTCCTGTTTGCGGGGGCCTCGCTGTTGCATGTGCAGGGAGTGGCGTTTCACGAATGGCGGTCGACCCAGTGGAGCCTGGGGCCGGGCGGGGGGATCGGCTGGTTCTTCGCCGAGAAACTGATGGGCCAGGTGCTGGGGACGATCGGCACGATGCTGGCGCTGGTGGCGGTGTATGTCTGCGGCCTGATCATGCTGACCGGGTTTCATCCGCTGCATTACCTGGTGGAACTCAAACGGGGACTGGCCTGGAGTCTGGAGCAACGGCGTGAGCGGCGCCGGGAGGCGGCGTTGCAGGCGGAGCGCGAGCGCGAGCGGGCGGCCTACGATCCGCTGGCCGGTGCCGGGTCGACGGCCAAGGCCACGGGTCGCGGCAAGGGCGGCGCCAAGCGGGGTCGAGGCAAGGGCAAGGCCGGCGAGGACGATCTGCCGACCCTGCCGTTCCCGGATTTTCCGGAGCCCAAGATCATCGACGCGTCCGCCTCGCGGCGGGCGCCGGCGGGGGGCAAGCCGTCGCTGCAGGACGTGTGGCAGCGGCGCAAGGCCGGGCCCGCCGGCGGGCAGGGCGGGATGGGGGCACCTGCAGGGACCCTGGAAGCGGCGTTTGCCGACTACAACCTGCCGCCGCTGGACCTGCTCGATTGGGGCGCCGAGGAGGATGCAACCCCGGCCGATCGCGACGAACTGCTGGAGATCCAGGCGACGATCGTGCGCACGCTGGCCAGTTTCGGCATCCAGGTGACGCCGGGCGACATCACCCGCGGACCGGCGATCACGCGGTTTGAGATTTATCCCAGCGACGGCCTGCGGGTGAACCGGATCTCGGCGCTGGAGGCCGACCTGGCGCGGGCGACGCGGGCCGAGCGGATCAACATCCTGGCACCGATCCCGGGCAAGGACACGGTGGGCATCGAGATCGCCAACAAGGACAAGATCCTGGTGCCCTTGCGCGAGTTGCTGGAGGACAAGCAGTTTCAGGACGGCCGCTGCCGCCTGCCGCTGGCGTTGGGCAAGGACGTGTATGGCAAGACCATCATCGCCGATCTGGCGGCGATGCCGCACCTGCTGGTGGCGGGCGCCACCGGCTCCGGCAAGTCGGTTTGTATCAACTCGGTCATCGCCTCGCTGGTCTACCAGTTCCCGCCCGACGAGCTGCGCTTCATCATGATCGATCCCAAGGTGGTGGAGATGCAGATTTACAACCGGCTGCCGCACCTGGCGCTGCCGGTGGTGACCGATCCGAAGAAGGTGATCCTGGCGTTGCGCTGGGTGGTGAAGGAGATGGAGAAGCGCTACCAGATTTTTGCCAAGGAACGGGTGCGCAACTTCGAGAGCTTCAACAAACGGCCGCGCGAGAAGCCGCGCACCCAGGCTGAACTGGACCTGCTGTCGGCCGGCGAGGAGTCGGCGCAGGGAGAGGACGCCGACGGCCCGACCCACGACGAGATCATGGGCGGGGTGGACTACGAGCCGCCGCCGAAGACCCGGCCGGCCGGCGAGGTGGAGATGACCATTCCTGACAAGATGCCTTTCATCGTGGTGATCATCGATGAGCTGGCCGACCTGATGCAGACCGCGCCGGCGGACGTCGAGAGCGCGGTGGCGCGGATCACGCAGATGGCGCGCGCGGCCGGCATCCACATGATCGTGGCGACCCAGACCCCGCGCGCCGACGTGATCACCGGGGTGATCAAGGCCAACATCCCGTCGCGGATCGCGTTTCAGGTGGC
>SKLO01000141.1 GCA_007123195.1 Verrucomicrobiales bacterium
GAAGGCAACGCGCTGTATCCGCAGGACGAGGTGTTCATCAGGCCCTACTGGGACCCCGGCGACGCCTATCACAACGGCTACCGCGGCGGCGGCGACGGCGACGTGCGCGGCTGGCTGCGCCAGCGCAAGCTGCCGGCCCGCGGCACCCGGCCGGCCGACAACGGCTACAACAACCCCGGCGCCGCCGGACTGCCCTCCGACCTGCGCAACTACGACCTCGTCAGCAACTACATCGACGTCGAGGGCGAGACCATGGAGTTCGGCGCAAGTGGCCCGGTCGAAATCGAACTGCTGGCGCCCGACGCCGTGCCCGGCGACCCTCCGTTGCAGACCTTTGTCATCCGTTTCCCCGACTCGTCCGTGCTGCCGCGCCCGCAGATGGTGCCCACCACCAACCACGGCGACCCCGCCCAGAGCAACACCGGCTCCTTCTACTGGAGTTTCCACGCCGATGGCTTCAACGGCGCCGGCCACACCGGCCGCTGGGACTGGCGCGGCCGGTTCTGGGATCTGCTGCACATCCCCGGCGGTTACGGCGCCATCTTCCGTCACCACGGCGACGTCATCGCGTCGATGATCCCCTGGCATGGCGACTTCCGCCTCACCGCCGGCAAGCCGCTGGTGGCCGGCGACCCGGCGTCGCCCTACGAGGCGGATGGCGAGCGCTGGGAGTTCGTGCCGCACGATGACTGGCCGCAGGGCGGCAACCGCGGCGGCCACAACATCATGGCCAGGCACGCCCACTGGTGGGCGCGCTACTACCACGGCCCGGTACAGCAGCGCCTGTTCCCCGGCGCCTGGGGCGGCGGCTTCGCCTTCAAATTCCCCAACAGCCCCGCTGCCGCCGCCGTGTCGCATCGATACGGCGACTTCGACAATGGCCCCGGCAACCTGCCCGCCGGTGCGTTGATCAACAAGCCGGACGAGGGCGACTTCTACAACCGCGGCGACGATACACCCTACTTCAGCCGCAACTGGATGTTCGACGAATACACGCCGGCCTATTTCTCACCCAACCGCATGGTCAGTTCGCCGGTGATGTTCGGTTCGCTGCCGGTGCGCGTCACCGATCCCGATCCATGGCGCACGCTGCTGTTCCGGCCGCAGGCGCCGGCCAGTTACGGCAGCCCTCATCCCGGCTCGGCGGCGCAGCACGGCGGCGTCGATCCGCCGGACCACGTGCTGCTCGACTGGTTCCGCATGCCCGTGGTGGAACCCTACGCCATCAGCGACGGCGCCTCCAGCGGCGGCAAGGTGAACCTCAACCACCAGATCCTGCCATTCAGCCACGTGCGCCGCGCCACCGCGTTGCACGGCGTGTTCGGCGACGAACTGATTCCCAAGGTCAACGCCGCCAACAACGGCTGGCACGTGCCCCTCGACACCGGCGCGGTGCTGGAACAAATCGACGATCTGCTGGCGAGCGGCCGGCTGTTCACCAGCGTCGGCCAGTTCTGCGAGATCCACCTGCCGCCGCAGCCGCAGTCGGCCCACGGTGATCCGGCCGGTTTTGTCAACACCAGCCGCCCGATCGCCGACCGCATGGCAGATTTCTACAGTCACTACCGCGCCACCGCCGACAACCTGCGCGAGCGGCCTTATGCCAACCTGGTGCCGCGGATCGAAACCCGGTCGAACAGCTGGACGGTTCACTGCCGCGTGCAGGTCATCAGCCGTCCTCGCGGGGCCGACCCCGCCCGGGTCGCGCCGGAGGAGGTGCGCGTGCTGAGCGAATACCGCGGCTCCAAGGTCATCGAGCGCTTCATCGACCCCGACGACCCGGACCTGCCCGACCACGCCGTGCAACCGTCGGCGCCCTCGCTCGACCAGCTCCACCAGTTCCGCATCCACAGCGCCCGCCGGTTCGCGCCGTGATGATGCCGGGTGGTTGAAATGCGCGGAACGCAATGGAGAGGGAATGCTTTTGTGCGCCTGCGAAGCGAAGTGAGGATGGGGGCGATGTAAAAGGTAAAAGGCCGCCACTGCGGTTGTCGGCCCAAGCCAGAAAGACGCCGGGACCCGTTTGCCCAACGCATCAGCGCCAGCCTTGCTCCCAATAACCGACATTGCGTCGCGTAGCGACGCCCCCGTGTCCCACCTCGAACAAGGGCGCTCCTTGTTGAAAATGGCAACTGTGTTGCCCCCGTGTTGCCCCCCCATCATGGCGAGCCGGAGATCTGGTCCAGGGCGCAACCCACGCGCCTTGTCAGCGCTCAATCTCAGGCTCAGGCTCGGCTTCCAACTCTAACTCTAACTCTAACTCTGATTCTGACTCTTGATCCTCCTGTGCCGCCTGTTCCCGCGCCGCGGCCCTTGCCGCCGCGCTTTCTTCCAGTCTTCTGAGAGCTTCATCAATGCCCTCGAGCGTCTCCGCATGCTGCTCCAGCACGCGCGCCACGAGCGGGCGCCGGGCCAGTTCGTCGCGCCAACCTTCCGGCATGTCTTCGCGATCCACCAAAGCAACCCGCCAGGGCCGGTCGACGTCGATGCTGCTCAGGTGCAGGCCGAATTGATCCGCCCAGGTCCGCACCAGCCACTCGGGGGTGTCGTCATCGGTCGCCAGCAACAGCTTGACCAACGGCACACCGGCGCGATCGTTCCATGGGTCTGGGGGCAGGTAGTGGATGGCGCTGAAGTCTTCTGGCGAATGCCGCGACGCAAAGGCCACCGCCGCCTCGAAGTCCTCATCTCTGACCAGCTGTTGCAAGCTGGCGTGGTTGCGCACCCCGACCTGGGCCGGTTGCGCGATCGCGAACCAGCCGCCCAGCGCGACGGCGGCAAACGCCAGCGCGCCC
>SKLO01000025.1 GCA_007123195.1 Verrucomicrobiales bacterium
ACTGGAAACAAGTAGGTTATTCATGGTTTTTACGTCAAAAAAACCGGTCGACTCGTACACCCCTGAGATGGACCGCTTTGCTGGCCCATAGAAGGGAACAGGCGGGGTTCGGGGGGGCGGTGCGCCTGTGCCTGGCGGTGCGCAGCACCTTGGGCAGCTGCAACCCTGCAACTGCTGCCGGTTCGCTGGTGGCAGGGCAGGGATGCCATGGACCACCGGCGTTGCGTGGTGGGACTGCGTCGGGTGTGCGTTTGGAGCCGGCTTTGCGGGGCTCGGGGTGGATGGGAAGGGCTCTGGCATTCCAAGCGGCCATCGCCAGGAGGAATGAATTGCCGGCCCTCACCGCAGGTTTCCGGCGTTCTGCTCGCCGCCGTTGCGGATCACCGTTTGCCCCGCGGCGGGATTGAGGCTGCCGCTTCGGCCGGTTCCTGTTTCGCCATTGTCGGGAATTGTGGAGGGAATAAACGCGCTCCCCGTCCATCTGGTGAATGCGGCGGGTCCCGGTTGGACCGAGCCTGCGGGTGGCTGGTCCGCCGCCCGAACGCGCCCCCACCATGTAATTTTCCAACCTGCGAACAAGCCCGCGCGCTGTCAGCGCGGCTCTCATCGGACTGCTTGGAGCGGTTTCGTCGGCTTCCGGGCAGGAAGCGGCCAATCAGCCGGCGGCTGCCACCTTGGAAGTTGCCCCAGTTTTCCGCCTAGTCTCATCGCACGAGTTTCATCCCGTCCGCAACGGGTTCACCCGCGACCGGGATCTGGGCAAGGACGGCGTCGCCTCGCCGGATGATTTGGACTGGAGGGTTCGCACGCTTGCGGTGCGGGACCTGATCCGTGAGTTCACGGAACAACGGGAGCGATTCGAGGAGCTTGGCGTCGCCATCGTCACGATCCAGTGCCAGGACCTTTATCCGGCCCGCGTGATGGCGCGCGAGGAAAGCCTCGACGGCCAGCCCGCCAAGGGCATAGAGTGGCCGCATCTGGTCGACCGGGCCGGCGCGGTGGCGGCGTGCTACGGCATGCAGCCGATGGCCTACGCAGTGCATGCGGAGTATATCAACCGGCCCGGCGTCGCGATCGTGGACGAGGCGGGCGTGCTGCGTTTCCATTATGCCGGCACTTACTGGGGCGACCGACCCGAGGTGGCGGAGTTGTTGGAGATGGTTGAGACCGGTCGCTACGAGTATGCGGCGCCGAGGCGGCTGCGCCCCGCGAACCCCTGACGGCGGGCGGCGGCTTGACTGATCCTGGGGACACGGCAACGGCGCTGCCGGCCACCGTGAGGCGGCGAAGTTCCGCGGAGTTGTGGCGAAGGTCGGGCCGTGGGGCCGGCGTGGCAAGGCTGGGGCTGACTCCTGCTGAATGAGTCGTGACCACCTGCCTTCCCGGGCTGAAGCGAGGCCCGGGCCGCCGGTTCACCGCAGGCTCCTGGCCTTTTCCTCGCAGCCCTTGAGGTCGAGCTTGCCGGAGGCGAGCAGGGGGATTTCATCGACCGGGATCCAGACCTTGGGGATCCACAGCGAGGGCATGCCGCGCTCGAGCAGGTTGTGGCGCAGGGCCACGATTTCCTGCGACGGGCTCTCGGTCGGTACCGCGGCCAGCAGCACCAGGATCTCGCCCTTGTCCTCGTCGGGCAGCCCGACCACGGCGACCTTGCGCTCGTCTTCGTTGTCGAGGCCGAGGGCGGTGTTGATCTGTTGCTCGACGGTTTCGTGCGGCACCATCTCGCCGCCGATTTTGGAGAAACGCGACAACCGGCCCTCGATGTAGAGGAAGCCGTCCTCGTCGTAACGGCCGAAGTCGCCGGTGGTGAACCAGCCGTCCTGATCGATGACTTCCTTGGTTTTCTCGGGCTGGTTGAGGTAGCCGTCGAACACGTTGACGCCCTTGAAGCAGATGAGGCCGGGCTGGTCGAGCGGGACGCGGTCGCCGCTGTCAGGGTCGATCAGGCGCAGCGCCAGTCCCGGCATCAGCTGGCCGACGGAGCCCTGGCGATGGCTGGCGAGGGCGATCTGGTCGTCGCCGGCCTCGGGGTCGGGCAGGTTGACGTTGGTGACCGGTGAGGTCTCGGTGAGGCCGTAGCCTTCGAGCACCGGTTTGCCGAATTTTTTCTGGAACGTATCGGCCAGGGTGGCGGGCAGTTTCTCGGCGCCGGTGACCACCAGCTTGAGAGAGGCGAGTTGCTCGCGGTTGACCCGTCGCAGGTAGCCGCGGAGGAAGGTGGGGGTCGACACCAGCAGGCTTACGCGCTGTTGGTGAACGAGTTCGGCAAGTTTTTGCGCTTCCAGTGGAGTTGGGTAGCTGGCCAGGGAGAGGCCGTAGATGCAGGGATACCAGAGGGTGACGGTGGAGCCGAAGGAGTGGAACAGGGGCAGGCAGGCGAGGATGCGATCGTCCTGCTGCAGGTGCAGGCGGGCGCCGAACTGGGTGACGTTGCCGAGCAGGTTGCGGTGGGTGAGGGGCACGCCCTTGGGTTCGCCGGACGAGCCGGAGGTGAACAGCAGCATGGCCTCCTTGTCGCCGCCGCGGGTGGGCACGCCGGCGATGCGGCCGAGCAGGGCGGCGGGCAGCAGGCGGGACAGCAGCAGCCAGAGGCCGATCTTGAGCTTCAGCGGCGGCAGGATGCGCTCGATGAACATCAGGTCGCGGGTGGGCGGCCAGGGGAAGGTCTGCATTTTGCGGACGAACTTGTCGGCGGTGAGGACCTTGTCGATGCCCGACTGGCGGAGGGCGGATTTCACCGCTTCGGTGGAGGCGGTGAAGTTCAGGTTGACCGGGATTTTGCCGGCCAGCAGGGCGGCGACGTTGGCGAGGAAACCGCCGCGGCCGGGCGGCAGCACGATGCCGATGCGTTCCTTGTTGGTGGCCTTGCGGATTTCCCTGGCCAGCACCAGCGCGGCGGCGAGGATCTTGTCGAAGCCGGTGTCCGAGCCGTCCAGGCCGTCGGCCAGGTGGTTGCGGCGGCCGTGCTGTTTGAGGCCGCGCAGCACCGCGTCGGCGAGGTGGCCGTTGAGGAACGGCAGGCAGGAGAACGCCCGTTCCGCGGCTTCAAGCAGGGACTCGAGGTAGAGGGCGATGGTCGCATCAGCGGGTTCCATGCGGCGGCCGAAGGCGATGATGATCGAGGGGCCGCCGAGGTTGCGGAGCACCGGCGGGGTGACAGCGCGGGCGTGCAGCACCTCGAGCGGCACCACCGGGGCGCCGCTGCCGACCAGGGCCTTGAGCAACGGGGCCTGGACGGTGGTGGTGGCGGCGACCTGGGAGACCGCCGGGGCGGGCAGGAAAATGACGTAGGATCCGTCGCTGATGGCCTCGCGGATGCCCTGGCCGAGGGCCTCGACGTTGAGGTCGTCGACATCGAACACGAGCTGTTTCGATCCGGCCTCGTTCAGCCGGCCGTGGCGCGAGGCGACCCGGGACTGTTCCTCTTCCATCAGGAAGGTGACCTTTTTGCCGCGCAGCTGGAGCGCCACCTGAACGGCGTCCTCAAGGCTGAGGCGGGACGGGATGATCAGGGCGGGTGCGGACGGGAGGTCTCCGGGATTGGCGACGTGGATGGATTTCACAGAGGCGGAAAGTCGTTGGCGGTAAATGATGTCGTCTTCTCAGCTAAGACGTGGCGGGGAGGGCATTTTCTTCCGGCAATCGGCATCTTGCAAGTGACAGCGGCACCGATCCGCGCGCTGCAGCCGGGTGGGTTGGAAGGGAATCCGGGCTGGATTGCTCGTGGACAGCGCCGGTGGCGGGGGTATAGAGGGGCGCGATGAGCAGTGGAACCGGCGACAGCGAGGGATCGACCCCGGCGGGCAGCAGTGACCCGTCGGTGGACGCGGCGATGCGGGTGCTGATGAGGGGCGCGGCGCAGGTGGTGAGCGAGGGCGAGTTGCGGCGCAAGCTGGCGCGTGGCAAGCCGTTGCGGGTCAAGCTGGGGGTGGATCCGACCGCGCCGGACATTCATCTGGGCCACGCGGTGGCGCTGCAGAAGTTGCGCCAGTTCCAGCAGCTGGGACATCAGGTGGTGTTGATCATCGGTGATTTCACCGCCCAGATCGGCGACCCGAGCGGGCGCAACAGCACCCGTCCGCCGTTGACCCACGACGAGGTGACGGCCAACGCCCGCACCTTCACCGACCAGGCGTTCCTGATCCTCGACCGGGATCGCACCGAGGTGGTTTACAACGGCGAGTGGTTCGGCCGCATGAACTTCATCGATATCATCCGGTTGAACTCCTCGGTGACCCTGCAGCAGATGCTGCAGCGGGAGGATTTCAAGAACCGGGTCGCCGCCGGGCAGGAGGTGCGGCTGCACGAGATCCAGTATCCGGTGATGCAGGGTTGGGACTCGGTGGAGGTGCGGGCCGACGTCGAGATCGGGGGCTCCGACCAGTTGTTCAACATTCTGGTGGGTCGCGATTTGCAGAAGGCCAACGGCATGGAGCCGCAGGTGGTGCTGACGATGCCGTTGCTGGAGGGCCTCGACGGGGTCAAGAAGATGTCCAAGAGCCTCAACAACTACATCGGCCTGACCGAGCCGCCGGAGGAGATGTTCGGCAAGGCGATGAGTTTGAGCGACGAGATGATGCCGCGTTATTACCAACTGACGCTGGGCCGCGACATGCCGGAGGGGCTGCATCCGATGGAGGCCAAGAAGCAATTGGCCGCGGGCCTGGTGGAGATGTATCACGACGCCGCCGCGGCGGTGACGGCGCGCGGCAAGTGGGAGGCGCGCTTCAGCCAGCGCGACCTGGCGGTGGACGCACCGGAACTGGCGGTGGAGGCGGGAAGCGGCCTGCTGACGGTGGTGCTGCGGGCGTTCCGCGAGGGGCACGGGGTGGAGAAATCATCGTCCGAGGCGAGGCGGCTGGTCCTGCAGGGCAGCGTGCAGTGGGAGGGCGACAAGGTGACCGACGTCAAGGCCACGCCGGACTGGGGCGCGGGCGGCATCCTCAAGCTCGACAAGCGGCGCAGCGTGCGGGTGACCGCGGCGAAGTGAAGACTGCGAGGGTTGTCGGTGGGGCGGCGGAGTGTTTCGGGTTGACCGGCCGCCGCCCGTGGTCGATGGCAGGATCATTGAGACGCCCCCGGCGTCGGGGCGCGAGTGAGATGACAAGCGCAGGGTCGGGGGCGGAGATGGCAGCACCGCCGGCCAGTGCGGGCGGCTGCAGCCGGAGATTTGCACCCACACCCATACCCACACCCTTGATCCGATTCCGCCCATGAACATTGCCAAGATGATGAAGCAGGCGCAGAAAGCGCAGCAGAAGATGCAGGAAGTCCAGGCCGGCCTGCTGGACCAGACCGTCGAAAGCTCGGTCGGTGGCGGCAAGGTGACGGTGATGGCCAATGGCGCCGGCGAAGTGCTGCACATCAAGATCAGCCCCGATGTGGTCGATCCCGAGGACGTGGAGATGCTCGAGGACCTGATCCTCAGCGGCGTGCGGCAGGCAATCGATTCCGCCAAGAAGGTGGCCGAGGAAGAGATGGCCAAGGTCACCGCCGGCCTCGGGCTGCCGCCCGGGATGGGCATGTGAACGCCCGCCGCCTGGATCTTGGCGGCATGAGCTGACCCGTGCGCGCGAGCGGCGTTGTCCTGTCGTTTCACGGCGACAGGCAGGCTCTGGAAGACTTTTGCAGTCTGCGGCTCCCGGTCAGACCGGCTTTCAGCTGACGTGCGGGTTGTCCCGCTCGAAGAACCGCCAGGGGTAGTCGGTGGCGCGGCGGATGCCGATGCGCGGGCCGGCGCCGACCGGTGCCAGTGGACCCGAGCCATTGGTGAAGCCTCCGACCCAGCGCCAGACGGCGACGTCGCGGCCGTGGTGGCGCTGGTCGATCGCCAGGGCGGAAGTCAGTTTGCCGGGGCCGGAACACAGGTCGGTGCGGTCCTCGCGCCGCCGTCGTCGGCGCATCAAGCCGATGCCTTCGAGCGGTTCCAGCGCCCGGATCAGGATCAGGCCATCGCCGGCGGGGTCGCGCGGGTTCTTGACCAGCACGTTGAACAACCAGTGCACGCCGTAGTTAAGGTAGACGTAGGCCGTGCCCGGCCGGTGGTCGCGCATGAAGGCACGGGCTGCCACCCGGGTGGCGGTGTGGCAGGCCGGGTCATGCGCGGCGGCGTAGGCCTCGGTTTCGACGACGCGCCCGGCGCAGCGCCCCCATTGCAAGCGCATGCCGACCAGGTCGCGCGCCACGGCGACCACGTGGCGCTCGAAAAACGCCCGACCCAACGGTTGGTGGTCGGGGCCTGGCGGGTCCGGACGGGAACGCAGGTGCGGGCCGGCCCGGAGGCCGGTCATGCCGGGGTCACGGTTGGCGGGGGCGGGCGTCACAGTCCGGTGGGGTGATCGATAAACGTCCAGGGCAGCCCGAAGCGCTGCTCGAGCCAGTCGGCCAGCGCCTTGACGCCAAAGGTCTCGGTGGCGTAGTGACCAGCGTAGATCACGTTCACCCCCAATTCCTCGGCCATGGAATAAGTCCAGTGCGGTCCCTCGCCGGTGATCAGGGTGTCGACCCCCTCGGCCGGCATGCGACCGACCTCGCTGCCGGCGCCGCCGGTGACCACGGCCAGCCGGCGAATGGGATCGGGTCCGCCCGGGCAGCAATGCACCGGACCGCCCACGGCCCGGCGAACCCGGAGCAACAGGTCGTCGCGCGCCACCTCGACCCGGGCTTTCAGACCGACGGCGAGGCCCTTGTAATCAAAGCACGGGTGCCAGCCGGCCGGCGGTGAGGGGGATGGTCCGGGGGTGGCGGTGTCGTGGTCGCCGGTAGCGGCACCGGCGCCGGCGCTGGTGCCGGAATCTTGTTCCGACAGCGGCTCAAGGCCCAGCGCCTGGGCCAGGCGGGCGTTGTTGCCCAGGGTCGGGTGGGCGTCGAGCGGCAAGTGGGCGGAGTAGAGCGCCAGATTGTGATCGATCGCCAGTCGCACCTTCTCGAACGCCGCCCCGGTCAGCGGTTGCACGCCCTGCCAGAACATGCCGTGATGGACCAGGAGCAGGTCGGCGCCGCTGTCGATCGCCTGACGGAACACCGGCAGGCTGGCGTCGACCGCGGCCGCGATCCGCTGCACGCGGCCGCTGCGGTTGGCGATCTGCAGGCCGTTCCAGGCGCCGCCGTAGTCCGGCAGGTCGGGGCAGGCCAGCTCGGCATCCAGGGCGGCCACCAGCTCGGCGAGGTCGGTGGCGGCGGGGGCATCAGCAATCATGTGGCAACATACCCCGGGGCAGTGGAACGCCAAGGTTCTTCGGCCAGGATCAGGGGCGCGGCATGACGTGGTCGGTCGATGGGGGGCTCTGGACGGGTCAGGTTTTGCGGGCGTTGGGAGTCAATCCGGTGCAGGTTGGAGGGTGATTGACGTGACCAGCGACGAGTATTTCATGGCCGAGGCCCTGCGCCAGGCGCGACGGGCGTGGCGCGCGGGCGAGGTGCCCATCGGCGCCGTGGTGGTGCGCGGCGGCGAGGTCATCGCGCGCGCCTTCAACCAGGTCGAGACCCTGACCGACGGCACCGCGCACGCCGAGATGCTGGCGATCAGCCAGGCGCAGACGGCGATGGCGGATTGGCGGCTGGCGGACTGCGACCTGTATGTCACCAAGGAGCCCTGCGTGATGTGCGCCGGGGCACTGGTGCTGTGCCGGATCCGGCGGCTCATCATTGGTCTGCCCGACCCCAAGGGCGGTGCCGCCGGCGGCTGCTGGAACCTGGTCCAGACCGACAACCTGAACCACCGTTGCGAGGTGATCACGGGGGTCCGCGAGGACGAGTGCCGCCAGGTGTTGAAGGAATTCTTCCGCCAGGCGCGCGCCGGTTTGATCCCCAAGGCCGGGGCGCGGCGGGACCCGGCGGGGATGGGGGAGAATTAGGCGGGAGTCAGGGGTCAGGAGTCAGGAGTCAGGTGACGGGTGACGGGTGACGGGTGACGGGTGACGGGTGACGGGTGACGGGTGAATGCCGGCAGGCAGAGTGGGGTAGACATTCCTGTCTGCCCTGCCAATGCATCGCCCAAGGATCGTCCGTCAGGAGTGGTCAGTGGTCGGGGGTCGGCGTCAAGACGGGTCGGACGGGTCGGACGGGTCGGGATTGATGCCGGAGGCATCGCAGGTGGTAGCCGGTGGTTGAGTGAAGCGACACCGCCGGAGTTCCCCCGGCCCCATCATTGCACCCCGGCGAGGTGCCAGCGTTGTGGTTGCGTGTGGTGGTGGCGAGCCGCGTTCGCCGGACGGACGTGGAGGTTGGGAGTAATGGTGGGCTCACTGGTTGCGGGGGCTTTGGCTCTTCGCGGACAACACGCGGGCGGTTTGGTGTGCGAGGCTGTGGGGCAAAAGGGAGTCCTTCGGCCTGCGCGGCTCGGCAGGGACGCCTCGCCCTACCCCCGCGGGGCGGCAATCCCGCGGGACGCTTCGCTTTGTGCTTGCAAGGCAAAATCCCTTCAATTTGTCTGACCTTTTGTCGGTGGGTGGACCGGCGGGTCGTTGGCGTGCGAGGTGGGGGCGCAGCGTGCTGCTTCCCGGGAAACGGCAGCAGACTGCCAACGTCCAAGGCCAGCCACCTGTGGCGGCTTGCAACCTCCCTTCAGCTCCAGGCTCAGTCCAGCGACTGGCGCGGTGGCGGGATGCGGATGGCGTCGGGGTCCGGCGGCTGCGGGGTGGGTTCGCGCAGGCGGTTGACCTGGAAGGCGTTGAGCTGACGGCTGGCGCGCGCTTCACCGACCGGCTGCCAGCCGACCGGCAGGCCTTCCTGATCGGCAATGTCGCGCGCCCGGGTGTAGTGCTCGAAGGAGTCGGGGGCGACGTTGAACCAGACCACCTTGTTGGTGCCGCGCCAGTCGCGCAGCTGGCGCACGTAGGGGGAAGCCAGCCGGCCGTCGATCTCCATGCCGGCGCCCTCGATCGGGCTGACGCGCATCTGCAGGCGGGTGCCGGTGGGGTTGCCCGGCACCTCGACCTGGAAATGGCCGACGGTCAGTTCCAGCCCGGCGAAGTGGGCGCTTACTTTTTCCTGGTCGAGCACCAGCACCGTGTCGCCGCCGTCGGTGCGGCGGCGTTCGAGTTCGAACTCCGACAGGTTGCGGTTGATCTCGGCCATGACCGCCTGCTCGACCGGATCGAGGTCGACGTAGAACAACTGGCCGCCGCTGAGCAGGAAGGTTTCGAGGGTGGCGCGGTCGGGCACCGGGCGCGCGCTGGGCAGGCTGACGACGGTGGCCGGCGGCGGTTCGTCCATGGGCTCGGCCAGCAGCTGTTGCAGGCGGTTGCGTTCGGCCAGCAGTTGTTGGACCTCCTCGCGCATCTGCTCGAGCGACTCGCGCGCCTGGCGGCGCTGTTCCAGCAGGGTTTCGATTGCCAGCAGTTCGGCGTCCTGTTCCTGCAGCTGGGTCTGAAGGTCGGCCAGTTCCCGGCGCACGGTGGTCAGTTCGGCGCGGTTCTCGGTGACCTCGCGCAGCTGCTGCTCGCGTTCCTCGACCCTGGCGGCGGCGGCCTGGGCGTCGAGTTCCAGTTCCTCGAACTGTTCGACGTCGATCGGCGGGATGTCGCTGATGATCTTGACGATGGCCTGGCTGACGTTGAGCTGGATCAGGATCAGGATGATCATGAGGATGCCCACGACATTGGTCAGGGTGTCCATCAGCGAGTCCATGCTGACGCCCTGTTTGTCGGATTTTCTGCGGCGGGCCATGATCTTCGGGGCGGGACGGTCCGGCGCGGGGGCCGGATCGCCGGGTGAGGTTTACGGGTTCGTCAGGGTCTTGTGGTGTTGGTTTGTCAGGATCGAGTAAGCCCGGATGGAGGCGGGTTCAGCGTTGGAAGCGCGACAGGTCGATGGCGCCGTCGGTGGGCAGCGGCAGCTTGCCGGTCTGCAGTTCGAACTGGCCCTCGGCCCAGCCGGCGGCGCGGCGCCAGGTGCCGACGCCGTCGCGGCGGACGAGGAACACCAGCCGGGCGTCGCGGTTGGCGGCGAGTTGGTTGAGGAACTCGTTGTAGTCCTCGTTTACGCCGATGGTGCCCTGCGGCACGGTCGTGGGCTCGTCGCCGTGGAGGATCACGAGGCCGGCGGCGTTGGTTTCGACGAAGTAAGGGACAAAATCCTGGAACAGGCCGGTGCCGCCCGGTTGAACGACCACGCCGGGCGGGGTGTCCGCCAGCACCTGGCGCGCCTCGGCCTCCGCCTGCAGTCGCTCGATTTCCTCGTTCAACGGGGGCACGTCGCGCGCGAGGTTGGCCTGTTCGAGGTTCAGCAGCTCCAGTTCGCGCTGCAGTTCGGCGTCGGTCTCCTCCGGCCGTTCGGCGTCGTCATCCTGTTCCATGCGGCGGCGCAGGGTGAGCAGGAAACCCCGCTGCTGTTCGAGTTCGCTGGCGATGGTGGCGGCCTCGGGATCGACCTCGTCGAGTTCCTCGGCCTGGCGTTCGAGTTCCTCCAGCTCCTTGCGCAGTTCCAGTGCCTTGATCGCCCGGTCCATCTCCTCCTCGGTGCGGCCGTCGCCCATGCGGCTCTGCACCATGGTGAAGATGACGATCAGCAGCACCAGCGCTCCGATCAGGCACACGAGGATGCTGAGGAACGGGAACAGCGAAATCTCGGCGTCTTCGCGGGCGCGGACTCTGGCCATGGTTACGGGTTAAGCAGTGGGGATGCCGGCGG
>SKLO01000496.1 GCA_007123195.1 Verrucomicrobiales bacterium
AGTTTGGGGCTGGAGGCTCGGGCCGAGGATGCGGCAGGTTGACTGACGGTGGACTATGAGTTCAATTCCGTTGCGGCCTTGTTGGGGTGGCAGTAGAGTCGGTCGCTGGACTGTGATGGCAGCACCGGGTGAAGGGGCGACCTTCCCTGCGCCCAACGGAAGTGGCATTCCGGGATCAAGAGCCAGATTCGATCCTACGGAGACTGGTCAGTGGCGCCGTAGTTGATTATCCGAGGCCGGCGAATTTCAATGGCCCGCCTCTCCGTCTCCCCGGCTGAGATCTGCTTTGCCGCTTCCAGAGCCGCTTCGTCAATCATTTCGAGAATTTCGATGGATCGGTGACAGCCTTCCTGAGATTGATGTTTCAGGAAGGGGACTGCCATCACTGGATCAGGATCAGTCCCGATTCCCACGAGGTAACAAACAGCCAGGGGCAGGTAGGCATTCTGTTCGCCCGCAGCGGCAACTGACGACAGAAACTGTAACATACCATCTGCGTCGCCGCGCAGGCCCATTTGGATGCCCGCTCTCAGGTTCGCCGGAACATCCACCAAAGCCCTTTGCCAGGCTTCTGGCAAATCTTCAAGAGCGACTGCATCTTGGTAGGCGGGTGGAGTTCCGCCAAATCCGGGACGGGAGATTGAACGCCAATCACTAAACCGTTCGTCCCCTTCAGCCAGCTCTCTTTCGGTGCCTGCCTGTCTGTAAGGCGCGCTTCCCCATTGCCCCGGTCCTCCCGCCGGCGCTGTGTTTTCGTGCAATCGTGCCCGGTGCGATTGCAATGAGGACCGCTGGGTTTCCGCCAGCATATAGAAAATCGCGACGATCAGGAAGGCCATTATGACTCCAACCCACGTGATGATTGCGCTCTCCTTGTTTGGTTCCACGGCGGTCTGATGCATGCCTGGCCGTGTGGTCATTTCAGCGCACATGTCAATGCTAACAGGCACCGGCTTGAAGCCGTGAACGCGATTGCCGTTTTGCTCGACTACCAATCTTGTCGCTTTCCGATCGGCCCTCGGCACGGGTTTGTTGGCGCCAACCGCCTTTGAATCCCGGGCATCCGAAACCCTGAAAGGCCGGCGGATGCGGTTGGGCAAGGCCGAAATGAGCCTGCCCAAGGCTCGCAGAAGGCGGGTAGCCACCCTCAACTGCGGCCACATGATGAAAGCGCCAATCGCGGTGACAAATCCGGCCACAATCCACATTGCCAGCAGATAGTCGGTTTCCCCGCTGGTCACCATATCCCAGGTCTCAACGGCAATAGTTGCCAATCCACCTCCCAGCAAAAGGAGGCCCATCACAAGGCCCATCACCTCCATTTTCAGATCCGGGCCTTCTATTGCCTTCCGGTTATGCTGTCGATCGTGGGCATCTTTGCCCAATCGCCGTATTTCGTCGAGCACTCTCTTTGCGCGGTCATTGGGATCTTCACGACTGACTCGGCTCCCAATTCCGTATCTTTGGCGCGTAAGTCGGTTCCGCTTCTCCAAGGCTCGCTTTGAGATGCACCGCATCGACACCCCGTTCTTGCCATGCACACGAAACCCTTGAAGCCCGGGATCCTCCCGCTCCTTCGAATCTCGCTGATCCTTGCTCATCGGACAACCCGTAATCGGCTCGTCGGCCGTGGTCAAGGAGGAGGTCGGACAACCAAATGGCTCTCTTTCACGTCGCCGGGCCCAAGCGTGACCGCGTGATGTTGGTGTTGGCCTGCTCACCCGAGCATGGCGCGCAGGACATGGCCGTGGACGTCGGTGAGGCGGCGGTCGATGCTGTTGTGGCGCACGCTGAGGCGTTCGTGGTGGATGCCGAGCTGGTGCAGCACGGTGGCGTGGATGTCGTGCACGGTGACGACCTCGGCCGGGTCGCGCGGGCGGAAGCCCCATTCGTCGCTCTCGCCATAGGTGCCGCCGCGGACGCCGCCGCCGCAGAGCCAGTTGGTGAAGGTGAATGGATTGTGGTCGCGACCCTCGCTGCCCTGGGCGCAGGGCATGCGGCCGAACTCGGTGGTCCACAGCACCAGGGTGTCGTCGAGCATGCCGCGCTGGCGCAGGTCGCGGATCAGCGCCGAGGCGCCGCGGGCCATGCCGAGCGCCAGCGGCCCATGGTCGCGCTGGATGTTCTCGTGGCTGTCCCAGTTGCGCCGCGGGTGGCCGTTGTCGTTGCCGCTCCAGACCTGCACGAAGCGCACCCCGCGCTCGAGCAACCGCCGCGCCACCAGGCAACGGCGGCCGAAGAACTCGCTCTCGGCCGTTTCGTTGATCTCGCCGGAGTCGTCGATGCCGGGTCCGCCGGGGGCGAGCCCGTAAAGGTCGCGGATGTAACCGGGTTCGGTCGACAGGTCGAGCGCGTCGGTGGCGCTGAGTTGCATGGCGGCGGCCAGTTCGTAGGAGCGAACCCGGGCGCCGAGGCGGTCGTCGCCGGGTCGTTGGTCGGCGTGATGGCGGTTGAGCCGCGCCAGCGCCTCGAGGCCGGCGCGGTCGTTGGCGGGGTCAATAAAGGAGTTTTCGGGTGGATGCAGGTCGGCGATGGCGGGTTCGCGGCCGGGATGGATGACGGTGCCCTGGTGGTCGGCGGGAAGGAACGCGCTGCCCCAGTTGCTGGCGCCGTTGGAGGCAAGGCCGCGGTGGTCGGGCAGCACGACGAACGAGGGCAGGTTGTCGCTCTCGCGGCCGAGCGCGTAGGAAATCCAGGCGCCGGCGCTGGGGAATCCGGGCAGGTCGAAGCCGGTGGTTTGCAGCAGGGTGCCCTGGCTGTGGACGCCGGTCTTGCCGACCATGTTGTGGA
>SKLO01000384.1 GCA_007123195.1 Verrucomicrobiales bacterium
TTCCACGCCATCTGAGCTGCATCCCTGCCATCGGGAACAAGTGGGGGTGCCCAAGTTGTCACAGCCACCCCGGCAACCTGATTCCGCTTCCGGTGCTGTCCGCAATGGAAGCAGCCAAAGCCTTGGGACACAATCAAAAACGGTCACTCAAGGAAAAAATTTTCGTTTAGCGCACCTAAGTGTCTGTCTCACCCAACTGTCCGGGCCCTGACCGGGGTGTCCGTAAAACCCATGACACGACCGCCTTATCCAGCGGCGAGGTCACCGCTAGCGTCAGCAAAAACAACACAGACCCTGGCCCGCTGGCGGATGGAAAGAGCTTCCGGGTGCCACCTTGGACGACGAAAGGAATCGTGAAATCACCCGTCCAAGCGGCGGCGGGCGCGGTTTCCGGTTGGCAAATGACCGCCGACGGAGTTTGCTTCCGCTCATGCGTTTCGCCCCTTCGCCCCCGATGTCCCGAGCGGTCCCGACCGTCGGCCCCAGAGCCACCCCGGCCCTCGCTGTGGCATTCCTCCTCGGCCTGTGCCCGGCCTTGCCGGCGGACCTCAGCGCCAACCCCGCCACCGCCGAGGCAACCACCAGCGACACCACCGGGGACGCCGCCGGCTGGACCCGGTTTCGCGGCCCCAATGGCAGCGGCCACGGCGCCGCCAGCGGCCTGCCCGCCACCATCGACGACCGCGCCATCGCCTGGCGCGCCACCCTGCCCGGCGCCGGTCACTCGTCGCCGGTGTTGTGGCGCGACACGCTGTTCCTGACCGCCGAGGACAGTGAGCAACCGGGCCACCGACAGGTGCTGGCGATCGCGACCGCCGACGGCGCCGTGCGCTGGAGCTGGCAGGCGCCGTTCGATCCGCACCGTCGCCACGACAGTTTCAACAACTTCGCCTCGACCACGCCAACCGTGGACGCGAAAAGGGTCTATGTCAGCTGGAACAGCGGCGACCGCAGCGAGGTGATCGCTCTTGATCATGACGGCGAGCCGCTCTGGCACCGGGTGTGGCCGGGGTTCGTGCCCGACCACGGCACCACGGCCTCGCCGATCCTGGTCGATGGCGTGCTGATCGTGTCCCACGAGCACAAGGGCGAGGGCGCCATGCTGGCGGGATTGAACCCGGTCGATGGCGACACCCTGTGGCAGGAAGCGAGGACCCATGACAAGGACGCCTATGGCACCCCTGTGGTGGCGGTGGATCACGACGGCAGCCGCCAGCTGATCACGGTCAGCACGGCCTACGGATTCGAGGGCCGCGATCCGCGGACGGGGCGCCTGTTGTGGCGGCACAATCCGGGTTTCCAGATGCGCGCGGTGGGTTCGCCGACGGCGGCCGGCGACATTGTGGTGGCGACCCTCGGGCAGGGCGCGGCCGGCCGCGAGAGCGCGGTGCTGCGGATCGGGTCCAGCGATGGCGGCCGCCCGCCGGAACTGTTGCACGAACTGGGCAGCGGCATGCCGTATGTGCCGACCCCTCTGGTGGTGGACGGACGGCTCTACCTGCTCAACGACGGCGGCTTGTTCAGCTGCGTCGACCTGATGACCGGCGAGGTGCTCTACGATCGCGAGCGCCTGCCCGCCGAGCGCAACGCCAAGTGGTTCAGCTCCCCGGTGCTGGCCGACGGCAAGATCTGGTGCGCCAGCCTCGAGGGAGAAGTGGTCACGCTGCAACCCGGCGCCGGGTTCCAGGTGCTCGGCACCAGTTCGCTCGGGGCGCCGGTCAATGCGACCCCGGCGGTGGACGCGAACACCATCTACCTGCGCGCGGGCAACGAACTGCTGGCCGTGCGCGGCTCGGCCCGCTGACGGCCCGACCGCCATCGCCATGGCCTGCAATCCTGACACGTCAACATGATCCGCGCCGTTGCCGGTCACCACCCGACCGCCCGGGTGGTGTGCTCCCGCCGCACGACCGCTTGCCTGCGGGTGGCAGCCACCATGTGGGCGCTGCTCGGCGAGGGCCCGGGCGGCGCGCAGATCGCCGCCATGGCGGAACCACTGGAGGCACCGCGGTTTGACGACCACGAAGTGGCAACGCTGGTGGAGCAGGCGATCGGCGCGCGGGCCTTCCCCGGCGCGGCGCTGGCCGCGGGCACGGCGCAGGGCCCGGTCTGGAGCGCCGGTTACGGCCACCTCGATTACGATCAACGGCGCGAAGTCGCAGCGGACACCATCTACGACCTCGCCTCGCTGACCAAGGTGGCGGGCACCACCGCGGTGTTGATGCGGTTGACGGCGCTCGACCGCTGCGACCCGGCCCAACCACTGGCCGCGGCGCTGCCACCGCTGCCGGCCGCGGTCCTTCAAGGCGACCCCGACCACGATCTGCGGCGCTGGCGCGAGTCGGTGACCCTGGATCAACTGCTCCGCCACCGCGGCGGCCTGCCGTCGTGGCGACCGTTCCACCGCACGGCCCAGGGAGCTGAAGCCCTGCGCACGGCGCTGGCGCTGGAACCGCCCGAGGAGAGCCCGGGGGCGCGCTACCGCTACAGCGATCCCGGCTTCATGTGGCTTGGCGAGGCCGCGACCGGCCTGGGCGGACGGCCGCTGGCGGAGCTGGAGCGCGAATTGCTGTGGCAGCCGCTGGAGATGAACCGAACCACCCGCGAGGTGCCGCGCCGCTGGCGCCGGGCCACGGCACCGACCGAACGCCGGCTCGACGGCGGCCGCGGTTACTGGCACGGGGTGGTGCACGACGAGAACGCCCGCGCCGGCGAGGGTCAAACCGGTCACGCCGGCTTGTTCTCGACCGCCGACGACCTGGCGCGGCTGGCCGCCGAGTTGCTGCGCGGCCACCAGGGCCGCAGCCGGTTGTTCCCCCGCGAGGTGGTGCGGCATTACACGCGGCCGACCGGCGCCAACGACCGCCACGCGCTCGGCTGGCAACTGCACCGCGGCCGTGCGGGCGACAACGACGGCGGGATGTTGTCCACTGGATCGTTCGGTCACTACGGCTTCACCGGCACGGCCCTGTGGATCGACCCGCAGCGCGGTGTCTACGTGGTCATGCTGACCAACCGAGTCCACCCCGACCGCGGCGGGGGCGGCTGGGGACGGTCGCGCGGCGGCATCATCGACGCGGTCCTGCGGGAATTGGACCGCCTGGCGGCGGCGGCGGTGAAATGACTTGCCCCGGGCCATCGTGGTCACACCTTGATCCGCCCTGACCGTCACACGTTGAGCCATGGCCGACACACTTTCCACACCACCGCGCCGCGTTTTGATCTGGCATGTGGGCTGGCACAAGACCGGCACCACCAGCATCCAGAATTTTTTCAAGCAGAACCAGACGCAGCTGCTGCGGGAAGCCGGCCTGTTGTATCCATCCACCGGCCTGCACGGCGCGGGACATCACGACCTGGCCAGGAGCCTGTGGCCCGGCCAGCCGGAAGACCCGGAATTGTGGCAGCGACTGGGGGACGAGCTTCGCGGCGTGGACGGCTGGCGGACCGCGCTCATTTCCGGCGAAGGCCTGCGCTGGGCGGACCCTGCCCGACTGGCCGCCCTGGCCGAAGCCGTGGACGTGGGGCCGTGCGATGTGCGGCTGATGGCCTATGTCCGGCCGCCTGACCTGCTGGTCGAGAGCTTGTTTGCCCAGCAACTCAAGGGCGGGCTGTGGAAGGGCACCTTCGCCGGCTTTGCCGGGCATTGCCGCGAGACCGGGGAACCGGACTATCCCGGCCAGCTGGCGGTGTGGCAGCGGCAATTCCCGGACGCCACCACCGTGGTGCGCCCGTTCAGCCCCAGCCAGTGGCCGGAGGGCGATCTGATTCGCGACTTCTGCCGCGCCGCAGGTCGGGAAGATGTGATCGGACTCGAAGGCCTGCGCCTGCCCGAGGCGGTCAATCGCAGCCCCGGCCCGGAGATGCTTTCGCTCGTGAGGGAACTCAACCGCGGTCTGGGTGACGAACGCCGCGCCCATGCCGCCTGGGGTTTCGGGCAGCTGCTGGAAGATCTCGAACGCCGTCCCTGCCCGGCGACGATCAACGACGGCAAAGCCCACTTCTTCAGCCCCGAACAGCGCCGCGCCCTGCGCGCCGAACACGAGCCGGCATTCCGCCAACTCGGAATCGATTTCGGGGCGGAGTATGCGCAACTGCCCGGCTCCGAAGGCGGCGAACTGCCCGAGTTCGGCGAACTGCCGGCCGAGCGACGGCTCGTTTTGCTGGAGCACACGCTGCAGACCGCGGTGCTGACCCTCGACCGGGTCTGCGCGCAGCTGGAAGATTCCCAGTCGCGATGCGACCGCCTGGCCGGCGACTTCCGGCAGGAAAAACAACGCCGCGAAGCACTCGAACGCGAGCATCAGCAGCTGGTCCGCCGCCACCGCGAGGTCAGCCGCCAGTATGCCAGGACCTGGCGGCGCCGCATGGTCGACCTGCGGGCATGGTGGCGAAGATGGCGCAAGGGCGCACCCGACGCCGCCTGATCCCGTGCGGGAGGCGGCACCCATCGCCGATGAATGAGCCGGCGCCCGCCCTGGTCACGGCCCGGGCAACAAACCAATGTGCTGGAACCGGCGCATCAGGTGTTCCTGATCGACGCTCTTCTCGGGCATGCGCGCGGCGGCGACGGAGTCGGGCATGACAATCAGGTTGGCCAGCGTGAACCGGGCCTCGGGCGCCTTCAACGGGGACAGCCTGCGGCCGACCGCCAAGGTCTCGCCGGCGAACGGCCCGGATTGGATCCGCGGTGACCGGCCCACCACCAGCAGCAACGCCGCCTCCTCGTTGTCGAGCCCCAGTTGCTCGAGCGCACGCTGGTTTTCCTGCAACCCTTCCACCAGAAGCTCGGCCTGACGCTGCAACCGGCTCGATTCACGCACCGCCTCCCGGATCAGCTCGGCGGTATCCTCGAGACCGGCGGGACGCGGCTGCTGCAGCAAGGCAAGGATCGAGAACAGCGACCGCACCGCCGCTTCCTCGGGCCCCTCGCCGGGGTGCTCGCGCAACAGCCCTCGCAGTTCCTCCACCAGGGCCTCCTGCCGTGCCGCGGTCTCGCGCTCGTCCCACCAGCGGTAGGCGCCATAAGCGATCACCACCACAAACAACAGCTTCAACCAGTTCGACGACAGCATGGACGTGAAAAATGGCCGACGACTACCACCTGCCGGACACACCGTCAACAAACCGGAGCCACCGCCCGAACGCAACCCCGGATGAAGTATTTTGCCAGCCCCTCGTCCCGTGGCAGCCCGGGGCCGCCACCCGCAATCATCAGGATCAACCCAACCCTGCCGCTGGTCCAGACCGTCCAGACCGCGCGGCGTGGCCGGCCCCATCCTTTCCAAACGTCAGCGCGACAGAAACCCGCGCCGTTTCTTCGGCTCCTCGCGCATCTGCGCCGCCAGTTCGTGGATCGCCACCGGATTGCGGCTGTGGGCGGCGGCATCGGGCTCACTGATGTAGCCCTCCATCATGAGGTGCTGCAGCGACTCGTCGATGGTGTGCATGTTTTGCTGGCCGCCAATCTCGATCATGCCGGGCAACAACTGGGTCTTGCCCTCGCGGATCGCGGTGCGGATGCCGGAGTTGACCACCATCACCTCGCTGGCCATCACCCGGCCCTCGCCATCGATCCGCGGCAGCAACCGCTGCGACACCACTCCCAGCAGGCAATTGGCCAGCTGGGTCATGATGAAATGCTTCTGCTCGGGCGGAAACACATCGACGATGCGGTCGATGCTCTTCGGCGCGTCCATGGTGTGCAGGGTCGAAATCACCAGGTGCCCGGTCTCGGCAGCGGTGATCGCGGTACTGACGGTTTCAAGGTCACGCATCTCCGCCACCATGATGATGTCGGGATCCTGGCGCATGGCCGAGCGCAAACCCTCGGCAAAGTTGTGGAAGTCGGTGCCCAACTCACGCTGCTTGACCAGCGCGTTGCTGTGCTGGAAGCGGAACTCGATCGGATCCTCCAGGGTGATGATCACCCCGCTTCGCAAGTCGCTCAGCCGCTTGGTCAAGGCCGCCAGGGTCGTGGTCTTGCCGGACCCGGTGATGCCGGTGACCAACAGCAGCCCCTGCTGGGCGACGCAGAACTGCTCAACCGCCATGCCGTGACCGAGATCCGCCAGCTCGGGCACCTCCCCCGCGATGACGCGGAACGCCGCCTCCCACTGGCCGCGGACAAAGTGCACGTTGCCGCGGAACCGGCCCAGATTCTCGATCTCAAGACCGAGATCCAGGTGCCAGTCGCGCTCCAGCCGGCCGCGCTGGGCGGAGGTCAGCACGCCCTGGATCAACTCGCGGGTGGCCGCCGCATCCAGCGGCTGCTCTTCGAGCGCCACCAGCGCGCCATGCACCCGGGCGATGGGCGGTGCGCCCACCGCAATGTGAAGGTCCGACCCGCCCATGCTGGCGGCGCGGGCGAGGTAGTCGACGAGGTCGGTGGCAGGCTCCATGCAACGGTCCGGTAACAAACAATCTTGTCAGGCCCAACAACCCCGCGCCGCGGCAGCGGCGCGGGCACTCAGCCGGCACTGACCCCGCGCAGCGCGCGGTCGAGGTCCTGACTGCGGCCGACCGAAGCACGCGCGGTTTCCTGGTCGATGCGCCCCGCTTCCAGGGCCGCCAGCGCGCTGTCGGTAAAGCTACGGTTGTCGCCCTTGTCGCGCCGCGCCATGAAATCCTTCAGTGCATGGTGGTCGCGCTCCTCGATCCAGCCGCGCACCGCGCCCTCGACCTCCAGATGTTCGGTCAACAGCACCGGCTCGCCGTGCATCCCGGTCACCAGTCGCTGGGCGATCAATCCGATCAGCACGTGCGACAGCACTGTCATCCGGTTGGCGGTCTCGGCCGAATCGAAAAACAAGCCGAACCGCTCGATCGCGTCGAGCACACCCTTGTTGTGCAGCGTGGTCAGCACCAGGTGGCCGGTCTCGGTCGCGTTGAGCACCGCCTCGGCAGTCTCGCGGTCGCGCACCTCGCCGACCATGATCAGGTCCACTCCCTGCCGCAACGCCGAGCGAATGCCGTCGGCAAAGCTGGCGGTGTCCACCCCCACCTGCCGCTGGGTCACCAGCGAGGAGCCCTGCTCGAACACAAACTCAATCGGATCCTCGATCGTGACGATGTGCAGGGCGTTGTTGTGATTGATCTCGTCCAACAAGGCCGCCATGGTGGTCGACTTGCCGGAACCGGTCGGGCCGCAGACCATGATCAGTCCGGGGCTGCGACCGACCCATTTGCGCAGTTCGTCGACCGGCAAACCAAGCCCCTCGATGTGAGGCACGTCGTGGCGCAGGCGGCGCAGGATCGCCCCCAACCGGCCGCAGTGCCGGTGCAGACTGACCCGGAAGCGGGCCCCGTCCGGCCCCACGTAGGAGGCATCGTGATCCAGGTCGCGCGCAGGATCGGCTCCCAGATGGCGCCAGAATTTTTCCATCGCTTCGCGCGTGATCGGATCCTTGCTGAACGCTTGAAAGCGATCGTCCAGACGCGCGTGCGCATACTCACCCTCGCGCAGAAAAAGGTCACTGGCCGCCAGAATCGGCGCGTGACGCATGATGGTATCGATATCGGCAGCCATGAGATTCTCGGGGGTGAACCGGCGCGCTTGGATCAGCCTGTGCGTTGGTGGCACCAGCCCGCGCCGATGCGGCACCTCTTTATATACAAGCTCGCCACCCCGCGGCAACGTTTTCGTGTGCTCCGGCCGGGCAGCCATGCCGCATCCACCAACAACCACCATGACGGCCGCCTGCACCCGGTCATTGCGCGACCGCGCCCGCGGCAATCTCCGTTTGCACCAGCCCTTATCCCCCTTAACCTGAGGTTCAAATGAACTCTCGCCCAAGCCATCGCCCCGGCACCGATCCCGCTTGGATCCGACACTCCGGCCCGTCAGCACGCGCCGGCTGCCGTCTCGCCTCCATCGTCACCGCGCTGCTGGGGCTGATCGCACTGGCGCTGGCCACGCCCACGCCCGAGGCGAACGCTCAAGCGCTGGTCTACGATCTCGAAATCGAACCCGAAGACGGCGGGGTCAACTTCGAGTTCTTCGACCGTGGGTTCCTCGTGGTGCCCGGCCAGGGTGGCAACGCCTCACTGATCTTCTACAGTGAACGCGACGGCCTGCGGCTCTACGCCCGCGCCGACCAAGGCGGCCGTTACTTCCTCGCCATCCGTTCCAACGGACAGCAACGCGCCGTGTTCTCGGCCCTGGTGGCTTTCGGCGGCGTCGAGGTCGCCTACCTGGTCCACGGTCAGGCCCGTGAAACCATGCGGCTCAACGTCAATCGCTTCGACGTAAGGGTGCCGGTCGCCCCGACCCTCCGCGGCCACTTGCTCGCGTCCGACGACGAGGCCGACGTGATCGAACCCGCTCTCGACGGCAGCGTCGGCGTCGCCGGCTCGGCCGCCATCACCGCCCGCCTGAACCAGACCCGCACCAAGCGCGCCTCCGACCTCAACGAAGACATCGCCGCCGTCATCGCCGGCCTGATCGAACAGCTCGAGGCCCGCGGCTTCACCCACGATGGCGTCGGCCCGGCCGACCCGTCCGATCCCGCGGAGCCCGATCCCGAGCCAACGCCCGATCCCGACCTGGAACCCTGATCGTCCGCCCCGTCATGGCATGACCCTGTCGCAGGCCAGTCCCCTTGCTCCCGGCCGCCTGACCGACCGGTTGTCCGCCGCTGCGACCGCGGCCGGGCTGGCACCCGAGCGCGCCGCCGAAGCCGTCGCCGGCGCCCGCATGGCCAACCGCTCGCCCGCCACCGCGCTGTGGGAGGCCGGGGTCATGGACGAACTGGCCTTCGCCCGCGCCCTGGCCGATCTCAGCGCGCTGCCATTCGTCGCCGATCCCCTGCCCGACGCCGACCAAGCCGTGCAATTGCGCACCCTCTGCCCCTCGTCCACCGCCACCCAACATCGGCTGGTGCCGCTTGAGAGTTGCGGCGACACCGACCTCTGTCTGGCGCTGGCCGATCCCTTCGATCTGGCCACCCGCACCCGGGCCGCGGCCGAGATCCAGGCTACCGCCAGGTCGTCCGCGCGACCCGCGCCGGTGATCCGCTGGGTCACAGCCGCGCCCTCGCGCCTGCAAGCCGCCCTGCAGCGTCTCTACGGCGTCGGCGCCGCCACCTTCGACGCCATCGTCGCCAGCCGCAGCGACGACGAGGACGTGCTGCAGGATTTCGACAACGTGATCGATGCCGACGACGACGACGCCTCCGTCACCAAGCTGGTCAACCAGATCATCAGCGAGGGGCTGCGGCGCCGCGCCACCGACATCCACATTGAACCCGAGCGCGACAGCCTGCGCATCCGCTACCGCATCGACGGCATGTTGCAGGCGGCACCGGTGCCGGCCCGGATCAAGGCGTTGCAGGACTCGCTGCTGTCGCGTCTGAAGGTCATGGCCAAGCTGGACATCGCCGAGAAACGCCGCCCCCAGGACGGGCGCATCAGCCTGTCCGTGCGCGGCCAACAGCTCGACATCCGGGTCGCCACCATCCCCTCCCACGACGGCGAGACCATTTCACTGCGGCTGCTCGGGCAGGAGCGCTTCGACCTCGCACGCCTCGATCTGCCACCCGAGTTGCTGGCGCAAATCGAAGAACTGCTGGCCCGCCCCGACGGCGTCATCCTGGTCACCGGCCCGACCGGCTGCGGCAAGTCGACCACGCTCTACACCTTCCTGTCGCGCCTCAACCTCGAGCAGCGCCGCATTGTCACCATCGAAGACCCGGTCGAAAACCGCCTGCCCGGCGTGGTCCAGATCGCCGTGCGCCCCGAGGTCGACCTGACCTTTGCCAGCGGCCTGCGGTCGATTCTCCGCGGCGACCCCAACGTCATCATGGTGGGTGAGATCCGCGATTTGGAAACCGCCGAAATCGCCGTGCGCGCCTCCCTCACCGGTCACCTGGTGTTCTCCACCCTGCACACCAACGACGCCATCGGCGCCGTGCCGCGCCTCACCAACATGGGAGTCGAACCGTTCCTCATCGCCTCCGCCGTGCGCGCCCTGATGGCCCAGCGCCTGGTGCGCCGGCTTTGCCTGCAGTGCCGCCAGCCGGCCAGCCCCGATCCCGGCCTGCTCAACGCCCACCGCCTGCCTCCGCCCGATCCCGAGGACACCATCTACAGTGCCAACCCCGGCGGGTGCGAAACCTGCGACGGCACCGGCTTCCACGGTCGGCTGGCGATTTACGAACTGTGCGTCATCCACCCTGATTTGGAAGAACTCATCACCGCCTCGGCACCCGCCTCGCACCTGGCCGATGCCGCCCGCCGTCACGGCTTCCGACCGATGATCGAATACGGGTGGGACAAGGTCAGGTCGGGCGACACCACGCTCGAGGAGGTGCTGGCGGTGGCCAGGAACTGATCACGAGCCGCGACCACGCTTCGCCCTTGCCTCCAACGGCCGATGGCGCCTTTTTGATTAGTCCGTTTTCCTTGCCCGCCCACCGCCTGTCGCCGCCATGCAGTTCGAATACAGCGCCACCGACGCCACCGGCCACACCAGCGAGGGCCGGGTGGACGCTGACACCCGCGCGCTGGCGCTGGCGCAACTGGCGCGGCGAGGGCTGCAGGTCCGGCGCCTTGGACCACTGGCCGAGACCGCCAACCCCGGCGCCAA
>SKLO01000105.1 GCA_007123195.1 Verrucomicrobiales bacterium
CGCGGTCGCTGCCGCGCCCGGCCTTGATCCGGCAGCCGCGGCCGCAGGCCCGGCCCTGACCGATCACACCCCGCCGGCCCCGGACCCAACCGTTTCGCCTGCGAGAATCGGTTTCCTGTCACCCCGCCGGCTGGGGCAGCTGCCGCAGCCGATGCTGCTGGAGGTCGATCAGATCCGGCTGCAGCTGGCAAGCCGCGGCCAGACCCTTGAGGTGTTCGCACCCGGCTGGCTGGAACGCCGCAATCCCTCCGCAGACCTGGCGCGCCTGGTCCGCGAGGAACCCTGCGCCGCCTGGATGCTCTACCGGTCGACCGCGGCGGTGCAGCGCTGGTTTGCCGACCACGCCGTGCCCTGCCTGGTGCGCGGCTACCCGCAGTCCGGCGTCGGACTCCAGCTGCCGCACATTGATGTCGACTGGCTTGCCACCGCGCGCCACGCCTCGGCCCACTTGTGGCGGCTCGGCCACCGCCGGGTGGGCGTGCTGGTGCCGGCCCAGAGTCTCGCCGGGGTCGCCGCCGCCGTGCGCGGCGTGCTCGAATTCGACGGCGCAGATTGGTCGCCGGTCAGCCTCACCGAACACCCGGAGCATCACGACCTGATCCCGCTGCTGCAACGCACCTTCGAGCTGGACGCCCCGCCCACCGCCCTGATCACCACGCGACCCCGGCACGCCGTCACCTTGCTGACCTGGCTGGGCTCACAGAACCTGCAGGTGCCCCGGCACCTGAGCGTGGTGACGCTGGCCCACGAGCCGGTGCTCGATCACCTGGTGCCGAGGGTGAGCTGCTACCGGATCGATCCGGTCGCGGTCGCGCGGGTGGCGGTGCGGCGCCTCGAGCGCATCGCCCGGCAAGGCGCCGCCGCCCTGGCCGGGCGCGGGCGCTGGCTGGAACCGGCGTTCGACCCCGGCGCCTCCACCGCAGCGCCGGGCAGGATCCCAAGGCGGAAGTGGTGAAGGCTTCCAGACCGCCCGCTGGTGGGCCTGGGCCACGGCGGCCCCCATGGCAGGCAAACCGCACCCCATGGCGGCAAACCGCGCCCGATTGGTCATCCCACGGCCACCTGGCAACGGCGACCGCATCAGCTGCGCGGGGCTGATCCGGGGGAATTGGCTGCCGGGGCAAGGCCTGATTGCATATTTATCTTGATCCATGGTCCAATTTTTCCGACGATGGCCGGGCATGAATCCCACACAACTCCCTGCTCGCGTCCCGTTAGGTGCCGCTCTCGCCCTCGCTCTGATTCTCTCCCACCCGGCACCGGCTGCCGAGATCCCGTTCCCACTCCCGAACACCCCCCTCGTCTGGCTCCGCTCCACCGATGTCACCACCAGCGGCTCGACCGTCACCGGCTGGACCGACCTATCGGGCAACAACTTCGACGCCACCCTCTCGAACGGCGGCCCCACCATCGCCAACGACGCCATCAACGGCTACGCCGCCGTCAACTTCGGCGGCGGCGGTGCTTACTCCTTCTCCGGCCCCATTGGCCTCGGCGGCGGCTTCACCGCCTTTCTCATCGGCCTGGAGCTCGGCTCGTCCGGCGGCGACGCCCGCGCCTTGCAACTCGGCAACATCACCACCGGCGCCAACGGCAACACCGTCGGGCTCGACGTCAACGCATCCGGCGGCGCCGGCACCCGCTACAACAACGGCAACCATCTTTTTGCCGAAGGCTGGAATCCCGCGCCGGCCACCTACCACATCTCCTCCTACTCGCTCGCCGCCGGCGGCACCTACGGCTCCTCGGCCTACCACTTCGACGGCGCACCGGGCACTCCCTCCTCCAGCAACAACCCCACCTTCACCGCCAATTTCACCGGCGCCAATGACCAGGGCTACACCCTCGGCCGCGGGGTGAACAGCTCCGGCGCCCCCTCCAATTGGTTCACCGGACGCATCGCGGAGGTGCTCATCTTTGGTGAGGTCCTCACCGCCCAACAGACCAACGACCTCAACTACCACCTCGCCCAGCGCTACAACCTCCCCACCAACGCCACCATCCCCGCCGCCTTGGTCGGCGCCGACATCTACTTCGACAACACCGCCGCCACCGGCGCCTGGCACTCCGGCACCAACTGGGACCTGGCCATCCAACCCACCAGCACCAACGACACCTTCATCAACGGCGGTCTCACCGCCGACCTCTCCGCCACCGGCGCCGCCACCAACAACCTCACCGTCGGCTCCGAGTCCACCGGCGGCCCGAACACACCCGGGATCGGCACCCTCAACATCACCGGCGGCGACCTCACCGTCGGCCAGACCCTCCGCGTCGGTGGAGACTCCAACGCCACCCGCGGCACCGTCGAACAGTCCGGTGGCAGCGTCACCGTCACCAATGACCTGATCTTCGGCGGCGATACCACCGGCGGCGGCACCCAGTCCCAATACCGCATCAGCGGCGGCGGCACCCTCGACGTCAGCGGCGACATTGCCCACGCCCCCGGCGCCATGCGCGGGCACCTCTACGTCGATGCCCCGGACGCCCTCACCGTCTCCGGCGACATCGAGATCCAGTCCTTCCGCACCGGCGACTCAGCCGGCGGCAGCCACACCGTCAACCCGGGCCAGACCCTCACCACCACCGGAACCCTGCTCGTCGGCCGCGCCGCCCAGGGCCAGCTCACCCTCCTCAGTAGCGGCAACGTCGCCAACAACATGCGCGTCGGCGAGACCACCGGCTCCGCAGGCTCCATCCTCACCCTCGACAACGGCGCAAGCCTCACCGTCGGCAGCACCAGCGTCGGCACCGCAGGCTCGGGAGACGGCACCCTC
>SKLO01000151.1 GCA_007123195.1 Verrucomicrobiales bacterium
CGCATGGGCGTGGCGCTCGGTCAGGTAGTCGACCGCCATGGCGGCGCTGCCGATGATGCCGGCGTCGTTGCCGAAGTGGGCGGAGCGCAGTTGCAGGTGCTCCCACTGGACGGTGGAGAGCATGGACCCCAGCTTGGCTGACAGGGGTTTGAACAACAGGTCACCGGCTTGGGCGATGCCGCCGCCGATGATGATCACGTCTGGATTGAGCAGCCAGACCACGTTGGCCAGCCCGGTGCCGAGCCATTCGCCGACGTCGCCCCAGATGCGGCGGGCAATGCCGTCGCCCCCCTGGGCGCGTTCGGCGATGTGTTTCGGGGTGCATTCCTCGAGCCGCATGGCGCGGTTGATCTGGGCGTAGTGGATGACCGCGTGGCTGGCGATCTGCTGGTTGCCGACGTAGTGCTCCAGCGCGCCGAGGTTGCCGTAGTTGCCGGGGCGGCCGCGGTAGTCGATGCTCATCTGACCGACCTCACCGGCGGCGAACTGGCTGCCGCGGTAGAGACGGCCGTTGAGGATCAGGCCACCGCCGACGCCGGTGCCCAGGGTGAGGGCGATGACGTTGTCGAAGCCCTGGCCGGAGCCGTGACGCCATTCGGCGTAGGTCATGCAGTTGGCGTCGTTGTCGACCACCACCGGCAGGCCGCTGTGTTGCGACAAGAGGGTGCGCAGGGGAACGTGGTTCCAGCCCTGAACGTTGGTCAGTTCGTGGACGAAGCCTTGGTCAAAATCGACCAGGCCGGGCACCCCGACACCGATGGCGCCAATGCACGGGTGGCGCTGGCACAGCCGCTGGATCTGGTCGGCGAGAAACTGGATCAGCGCCTCGGCATCGGAGAACTCGGCCGTGGGAATCGCTTCCAGCCGCTCCAACAGATCCGGCCCCTGGACCACGCCCACCTTGACCGTGGTGCCACCGAAATCGATGCCGACTGCGGGGGGGGATTCAAGTTTGTCAGTCTGGGCAGTCATAGGTGGAGTGGAGCCGCGTCCGTTGCGGTCTTGCGGTCGGCACCGGCGTGGGGCCGTGTGGATCGGTCGCGCAGCCGTGCATTCATGCGGCTGGTTGCGGCCAACGCCGACAGGCGATGATGCGCAGACCATTGATCGTCAGATCCGGCACAACCGATTGAATAAAATCCGATTGTGCGCAAATCAAGTTTGCATCTCCGCCGGTTGCCAGCACGCGGACGCCGGTTTTATGCGTTTCTGCCACTGGTGGGGACCCGGCGGGGTGGCCCTCGATGGCAGTGGCAAGGGTGCCCGTGCCTGGAGCCGGCGGAGCGCAGGTCGCGGCTTGTTGACGCTGTTGCAGATCGGCAATCAGGCCGCGAAGGAGGTGGTTGACCATGCCGGCGTAGCCGTGAAAGGCGCCGGCCAGCATGGCTTGGCGGGTGGTGCGACCCACCCAGGGGGGGGGCATTTGGCCGGGCTGCAACTCAATTCGCGGAAGCAGTGCCGTGCGCTGGGCGAGGTAGTCGGTGGTCAAGGCGATCCCGGGCGCGATGACGCCGCCGATGTAGGCGGGCCGGTGATCGACGATGTCAAACGTCACGGCGGTTCCGTAGTCCACCACGATGCCCGGGCCCGGCCCGGTCGCCACCAGCGCGGCGGCATTGGCGAGGCGGTCGGCGCCGATGCTGGACGGATCCGGGTAATCGATCTCCAGGCCGAGATCGAAGCCGGCGTCGAGCACCGCCGGCGGCTCCGCGAGTGCCTCCGCGAGTGCCTCCGCGAAGAGCCGGTTGACCGCGGGCACCACCGAGCAGAGCAGCACGTGGCGCCACTGCCAGCCAAGCCGGCGCAGGCAATCTCGGATGGCGTCGGAGGTCAGTCCCGCGGTAGCCAGTCCGGTAAGGGCGACCTGCTGTTGGCGAGTGGCCAGCGCCATCTTGACTGCGCTGTTGCCGACGTCGATCAGCAGGAACTCGGCGGACGCGCATGGGGCGTGAGCTGGAGTGGCCATAAGGGCTTGCGGGTCGGGCCGGCCGACCCGGGTGGCGTTCAAGCTGGTTCAGCGGGTGGCCCAGGGGCCGCCCCGCATGGGTTGCCGGCTGCGGTTGTCCAAGCCGTCCAGTGCCACCGGTTCGGCGGTCTTGATGGTGCGCTCGTGGTCGCCGATGCGCAACACCAGCGGCCCCAGCAGGTGATGCGCCTCCAACCAGTAGCGCAACCGGACCTGCTGGGTGCTGCCACCGGCAATCTGGGGTCGCGATTCGAAGGCCAGAAAAAAGTCCGGCACCTCGACCGCCTCGTCCGCATCCGGGTCGCCCGCGAACAGTTGGACCTCAGGCGGTTGCAGGGTCAGGGTCGAGGGACGGCGGTTCTCGAACATCACCTCGATGTCGAGCCGGGCGTTGCCGTAGTCGCGTTCGAGTTCGATCGCCCGAATTTCAAACCGAGGTCCGTCCGCCCCGGCGGCGGTCTCCTCCCCGGCGACGCGCGCGCCCTCGCCGGCTTCCGGTCGCGGCCACAATGCCCACGCCGCCAGCGCCGCAATGACCAGCAGCAGGATCCAGACTTCAATTCGACGGGTCCATTGCATCATTGAAAATCAGACAGAGTCAGGCTGGCCGCATCTGCGGTCGGCAGGAAATCAAGCCCTCAAGCGGCCCGGCGGGCACGCCGGCGCCGGGCCTCGGGCCGGTCCAGAGCCTCCAACATACATCGCTCGCTGCCCGTGCCAAGTCCCGGAGCACCAGGTTCCGCCAACTCCTGAGGGTCGCGCGCCTTTTGGTTGTCAACCGTGCAACCGGTCGTAAGTTCGCCCTCCGCCGGTTGACGGCGCGGCGACCCGTTGCGACCGGTTGCGCGCGCCACCTGCGGCCACGTCCGTCATGAATATCCACGTCGAATCGCTTCCCGAGTGCAAGGTGTCCTTGCGCGTTGAAATCCCCGCCGATCAGGTGCGTCAGGAGCGCCATCGCATCACCAACGAGTTCGCGATGCACGGGCGACTGCCCGGATTTCGCCCCGGCAAGGCTCCGCGCAAGATCATCGAACGCAAGTTCCAGCGCGACATCCAGGCCGAGCTGGAGAAGCGCCTGCTCAACGAGGGCTACCGGGACGCCATCAAGGAGCAGAACCTCGAGGTGCTGATGATCGACAAGGTCGACCCGCCCGAGTTCCACAGCGACGACACCATGACCTTCAGCGCCACGTTGGTGACGGTGCCCCATTTTGACCTGCCGGACTACAAGGGGATCCCGGTGCAGGCCCCGCGCATCGAGGTCGGCGACGAGGATATCGAGGCCGAGATTGAAAAAATGCGCGGTGACCTGGCCGACTACGAGGAAGTGACCGACCGCGCCGCCGAGGCCGGCGACTTTGCCGAGGTCAGTTACACCGGCCATCTGGGCGATCAGGTGCTCGCAGAGGCCCATCCGGACGCGCCGCCGGGCCTGAAGGCGGCCGAGGAGCAATGGATGGTGATCGATGAAAAGACGTTCCTGCCGGGCTTCACCGGGCAGTTGGTCGGCCACCGCCCCGGCGACGAACTCGAGGTGACGGTGACCGTGCCCGACGACTTTCCAGTGGAATCGCTGCGCGGCGAGGCGATTCGCTACAGTGTCACGCTGGTCAATGTCCGCCGCCAGGTGCTGCCGGAGGTGACCGATGAACTGGTCGAAGAGCGCTACGGCGAGCAGTTCGGCTTGAAAACGGTGAGCGAACTGCGCGACAGCATTCGCGAGCAGATGGCCAATCATCACAGCCGCCGGCGCGCGGAGCTGATCGAGCGGCAGGTCCTGGCGTGGCTGGACAACCAGTTGCAGTTCGATCTGCCCACCCACCTGCTTTACTCGGAAACCCAGCGCCGGGTCGATGACATTGCCAACCGCGCGCTGCAGTCGGGCATCGACGAGCAGAAGATCAGTGAGCAGGGCGAGGCGATCATCAACAACGCCGCCCACCAGGCTCGCATCAATGTCAAGGCCGGCTTCGTGCTTGAGCGCATCGCCGACGCCGAGAATATCAAGGCTGAAAGTGAGGAAATCAGCCGTTACCTGATGGAAATGGCCATGCGCCAGGGCCGCCGGCCGCAGCAGGTGCTCAAGGAAGCGCAGAAATCCCAGTCGATCCCGCGGATTGCCGACAACATCCGCCTGCAGAAGGCGATGAGATTTCTGGTGGAGCAAGCGACCGTGACCGAAGTCGATCCGCCAACTCCGGAAGAACTCGCCGCCGAGGAAAAGGGCCGCGCCGCCGCCCGGGCGGCGGCCGCGTTGGAAGGCGGAGCGGGGGCCGGTGGCGAGCCGGACACGGGCTCCGAGCCGGTGGCCGACCAGCCGGTGGAGGAAGATGGCAGGGCCTGAGGCGCACAAACGACAGCCCGCCCTGAGTCCGAAACCGGCATCCCGCCTTACAGGTCCCCGGCCTTGTCCCACTCCCGGTGGCACCACCACAGTGCCCTGGGATGATGGAAGAAGGATTTCCACATGTTCCCCTTCAGGCCGGTGCTGACCGTGCCGTCGCGATGGAGGTAGCCGAACCACTCGCCGTGTTGCGGATCGGCGAAGTGACCGAACGCCCATTTGCGAACCTGTTCGTGCCGGTCCCTGTGCCGGCGGTCGCCGGTCAGCCGCCACGCCATCGCGGTGGCGATCAGGGCCTCATCGTGCGGCCACCAGAACTTCATCGAGTGCCAGTATTCCTGCACCGGCTTGCCGAGACCGTCGACAAAATACAACAACCCCCCGTGCTCATGGTCCCAGCCGCGGTCCCAGGTCGCGTCCAGCATGGCCACGCCAAGGTCAATCCACTCCGGCCGCTGGCGCCGCTCGCCCTCATGCATGATGAACCAGGCACCTTCAATGGCATGCCCGGGATTGACCAGGCGGCCATCGAAGTGATCGATGACGGCTCCGTCCGGCGCCACGCTTTCCCACACCAGGCCGCGCCCGCGATCAAACAGCAGCCGGCCGATCTCGTCGATGCAGCGATCGATCCAGTAGCGGGTGGGTTCTGACTCGCCGAGCCACTTTTCCATTTCCTGGGCGGTCACCAGCGCGATCATGCGCGGGGCCAGGCCGATCGAAGGCCGTGCGCCGGTGAACTTGGGCGGCATCTTTCCCGGGGTGAAGTTCCAGTCGACAAAGTGATCGAACCATTGCCTCGCCAGGGCGGCGGAGCGGTCGCTGCCGGTGATGCCCGCGTGGGCGGCGGCGGCGATGGCGGCGAAGCTTTCACTGTAGGCGTAGCGCCGCTTGCGCAGGGGCGTGCCGTCGCGCGCCACATGGAAGAACAGCCTTCCGTCGTCGGGGTCGATGCAGTGATCCGTGATGAACCGCAGCCCGGCTTCGGCCCACTCGAGCCAATCCGCCCGCGGCTCGCACTCGGCGTGCAGCGTGAGCAGCATCCAGCTCATGCGTCCCTGGGCCCAGACGCTCTTGTCGTCGTCGACCAGCCCGCCGTCGCGGCCGAAGCAGTGCAGGAACCCGCCGTGCTGGCGGTCGACCGCGCGCGGGAACCAGAACGGCAGGCAGTCGTCCAGCAACTGGCGACGGTAGAACGCGGACAGCGGCTCGTTCATGATCGTGACCGGTGGTCTGGGATTCAGTCGGGAATTGCGGTCAGCTCCTCCAGCGGCAGCCGCAGGAACAGCAGGGAACCGGCGCCCTCGTACAGCACGCCGAGATGATCGTCATCGGCCGGCGCCAGGCACGAGTAGCCAAACCCGTGGCGGTCGTCATACAGGGTGTGAAACTCCTCCGGCCAGCTTTGCCCCTGGTCGGGCGAGCCCTTGACCGTCATGCGGTGGCGCGCTTGGGTGCTGTCGGGGTTGGAGAACCACAGCCAGTCGCCATGCCGCGCGTGCGGCCAGCGCAGCAGGCTGGCCATGCACACCGGTTCGCGCAGGGCGCTGCGGTCGCTCGGGTGCAGTTCCCAACTCTCGCCCAGGTCGTCGCTGACGGCCACGGTGCGCGAGCCGCCGCGGTTGTCCCGGCAGTTGATCATCAGCCGGCCGTCGGCCAGTTGCACCACCTGGGCCTCGGTGGTGTCGATCTTGACCCCGCTGCCGATGCGCCAGCTGTGGCCGCGGTCGCTGCTGCTGATGATGGTGGAATAGGGCTTGCCGTGGTGGGGCTCGCCGTCGGCGGCCCGATACTGGGCGGCGAACACCAGGGTGCCGTCCTCAAGCGCGATGCCGGCTCCGGGGCCGTTCAGCAGCAGTCTCCACGACGGGTTCTTGACCTGGCGCGTGATGTTGACGGGTTCGGACCAGCTGACACCGTCGTCGTCGCTCCACGCCATCAGCAATTGCCCGGTCTCGGTGGGCTCCATGCCTGGTCCCGACCCATGCCAGCCGCGATCGCCGTGGCTCCATAACGCCGCCATCCAGATCCTTCCGGTTTGACGATCCACGAGCAGGGCCGGGTCGCCGACCCCGTCATGCCGGTGGCGCGGGTCGTCGCCCATGTTCATGGTTATGGTCATCGGCTGCCAGCTGCGCCCGCCGTCGGTGCTGCGCGACACGCCGACATCGATGTCCGCCGGCAGGTCGCCCGAGTGCCGGTGGCGCACGTCGTAGGCCGCCACCAGGGTGCCGGCGTTGCTGCGGACCAGGGCAGGAATGCGAAACGTATGGACGTCGTCGTCGCCGGGCAGGCGCACGGCGTAACCGACCCGCTGGCGCACCTGCCATGGCCCCATGGCATTGGGGGCGCCGCCGGTGTCACCGACCACGGCGTCGCCGCCGGCTCGTTCGATGGTGATGGCCAGGGTGCCGCCGGCCTGAGCGTCGTCGGCGAGGGTCACAGAGAGCCAGTGCCAATGCTCGCCCGGTCCGAGAGGTTCGTCACTTGTCAGGCTCACCCGGCGGTCGGCCGGTTCCTGCGCCGCGATCACATCCGCATCGCCGGTAAGCGCCGGAGGCCGGGCCTCGCCGCGCAGCCATTCCACCCGCGTGACCTCGTCCGCGCCCTCGCCAAGCAACACCCTCAGGGTGCCCGGATCGATGCCGCCGTCGGTGCCTCCGACCTCAAACCGGAGTCCGATCACCGGGTTGCGGACCGCCCGGGCGAACACCGGCAACACCGGCTGCACCAGCTCCACCGCCGCGAGATGGGCCGGCCCCGGATACTGCAAGCGCACGTCATCAATCATCAGCCCGCGGTCCGGCGGCGACCGGTGACGGATGCGCAGGGCGGTGGCTCCGGCCGGCAAGCCGAACTGCAGGTGGGTGTGGAAACCGCCGACCGCAATGTCGTCGCCGCGGCCGATTTCGCGCCATGGGGCGGATGCATCGTCGTCACCTGGTGTCATCGCCTCGATGATCACCGAGAACGGCGCTTGGGCGGTCCAGCGCTCGGCGTGGAACGAGAATTGCATTCCCTCCATGGCCGGTTCGGGCAGTTCCAAGGTCACCCGGCGCTCGGCGTCACCGCGGTCACTCGCAGGCTGGCGCAGGCGCAGCGATTGACGGCCATGATACGCATGGCCACGGTGCACAAGGGCGTGGCCCGGCTCCGCGCGCCAGGTTCCGACCGCGGTGATCAGTTCGGTGAATTCGCCGGGCTCGAAGTCCTCGAACAACTCGCGCGGCGACGGGGTGGGGGCCGGACTTGCCGGCGATTCGGCGGCCTGGCCGGGGTTCGGACGAGCGGGCACGGCCAGCAGCAGGAATGTAAGCAGCACCGTGCCGGGACCGGACCATGGACGGGTTCGGTCCGGGCACGATGACGGGCGGGATCCCGGTGGCGGGGTTGAAGGCGACCAGGTTGACAATGGGGATGAGCGCATGAGTGGCAGCAGATGGGAACCGATCCAGGTCCGGCAGCTTGGGGCCGTTGGGCTGGATGGGGGCGGTCTGGACCGCGGTCTGGCAGCATAAAGGGAACGGGTGTTGGAGGGAAGCTTCACCGACTGGTGGGTTGAGCCAACCGGATGGGCGCCCGGGTCTTCAGGCGGGCGCCGCGGCACCACGGCGGCCCCGGTCGTGTCGCCGCTTGCGTCGGGGCGGGTTTTAAGCGAGAGAACCGACCCGTCCGGCGGGTCGGGCGAGTCCCTTTCCGCAGGCGGCGGCCATCATGCTAGCACTCGAATCCATCGGCATTCAATTCGGCGGAAGAAAACTGTTCGAGGACCTCAACCTGAGCGTCAAGGCCGGCGACCGCATCGCCCTGGCCGGTCCCAATGGTGCCGGCAAGTCGACGTTGCTCAAGATCATCGCCGGGCTGCAGTCGCCGGATCTCGGCCGGTTGCGCAAGGCCCGCACGATCACCATCGGCTACCTGCCGCAGGAGGGCGTCGACATCCGCGGGCGCACTCTGTATGCGGAGGCCGAAACCGCGTTTGCCGACGTGTTGGAACTGCAGCGCCAGCTTGATGAGGCCGGCGAGGCGCTGGGCCGGTTGGAGTCCGGCACGCCGGCCTACGACGAGGCACTGGAGGCATTCGGTGACCTGCAGATCCGCCTCGAGCACCACGATGTGAGCCGGATGCGCCCCCGGATCGAGACCGTGCTCACCGGACTCGGCTTCAGTCACGGCGATCTGGAACGCCAGACCTCGGAGTTCTCGGGTGGCTGGCAGATGCGCATCGCCCTGGCCAAGCTGCTGCTGCAGGAGCCGAGCGTGCTGCTGCTGGACGAGCCGACCAACCATCTGGACATCGAGACCGTGCAGTGGCTGGAACAATACCTGCGCGCCTATCCAGGTGCCCTGATCCTCATCAGCCACGACCGCGCCTTTCTGGACAACCTGACCAACCGGACCTACGCGTTCGAGTCAGGCCGGGTCGAGATCTACAGCGGCAACTACAGTTATTACCTGCGCGAGCGCAAGGAACGCCGTGCGCAGTTGGAGCGCCAACAGGCCAACCAGCAGCGGGAGATCGACAAGACCAAGCAGTTCATCGACCGCTTCCGCGCCAAGGCCACCAAGGCGCGCCAGGTGCAGAGCCGGATCAAGCAGCTCAACAAGATCGAGCTGATCGAGCTGGACGACGAGGACGCCGAGATCGATTTCCATTTCCCCCAGCCGCCGCCCAGCGGCCAGACCGTGCTGCGGCTCGAGGGGGTGACCAAGGAATACCAGCCCGGACTGCCGGTGCTGAAGGACCTGGACTACACCGTCGACAAGGGGGACCGCATTGCCATCGTGGGGGTCAACGGCGCGGGCAAGTCGACCTTTGCCAAGCTGCTGGCGGGGGCGCTGCAACCCACCGCCGGCAACCGTAGCGAGGGACACAAGGTGAGCATCGCCTATTACTCTCAGGACCATGCCGACTCCATGGACCCCGGCCGCAACGTGCTGGCCACCGCCGAGGAGGGCATCACCGGCGCCGCCGCCGCGCAGATCCGCACGTTGCTCGGCTGTTTCCTGTTCCGGGGCGACGACGTGTTCAAGCAGGTGGCGGTGTTGTCAGGGGGCGAGCGCGGAAGACTGGCGCTGGCGCGGCTGTTGCTGACGCCGGCCAACTTCCTGATCCTCGACGAGCCGACCAACCACCTCGACATGCGCTCGCAGGCGGTGCTGCAGCGGGCACTGGCGGAATACACCGGCACCTACGTCATCGTCTCGCACAACCGCGATTTCCTCGATCCGGTGGTCAACAAGGTGCTGGAGTTCCTGCCCGGACAGCCGCCGCGGCTGTTTCTCGGCAACGTCAGCGACTACTTGGCGAAGAAGGCGGAGGAAAAGGCCGCGAGCCTGTCGCCGGCGGGTGCGCCCGCCGCTGGCGGCGGGCCCGACAGCTCATCCGCGCGCTCCTCGAAAGAGCGTCGCCGCCAGGAGGCCGTGGCGAGACAACAGCGCAACCGCGTGCTGCGACCGCTGCAGGAGGAACTGGAGCAGGTCGAAGGGAAGATCAGCGACCTTGAACAGGAGAAAACCGGGCTTGCCCGGCGGTTCCAGGACCCGTCGGCCCAGGAGGACGCGGAGCTGATGAAGGCCACCGCGCAGCGTTATCAACAGGCCGAACAGGAACTCGAACGGGCGTTCAGCCGCTGGAGCGAGTTGAGCACCGAAATCGAGCGACTTGAGGCCGCCGGGTAGGCTGGTCTGCGTCGTCCTTCCCTTTGCCCGCCATGCCCCAGCCACTGACGAGGCGCCTGCAGGGACAATGCTTCGTCCGCGGGTCAGGGTTCCCGTTTCTGCGTGCTTCTCCTCTGTGGTGAACGAATTCATCCGGAATCCCGCCCGATACGCCCCCGTCGGCAGCCCCGCCATCACTACCGGGCCCAGATTCTTGTTCTCCTTCGTGTTCAACGACTTGGATCGATTGATCACCCCAACATCCTGCGACCGCCGCACCGGCTGTCAACTGTATGCCTGGCATATTTTAGGCAGGCGTATTTAGTGGCGGGGCGATGGGGGTGGCTTGCAGGGGGAGTGATCAGGCGGACGACCCCGGCCCGCCTGCCAATCAGGGAAGGGAGACCAAAATCCGGCTCGACATCGTCGGATCGGTCGCTTTATTGCCAAGACATGACCCCATTGATAAAAACCACTTCGATGTCTTCCGCCCCGGTTTCCAGGTTCAAACTGGCAGGCGCACTGTCGGCCGCTGCCATGCTGGCCGTGTCCGGACCCGCCACGGTTCGCGCCGACGAGGCGCCCGAGGGCTTCACC
>SKLO01000060.1 GCA_007123195.1 Verrucomicrobiales bacterium
CCTCGAGAATCTGCGCACCTCGGTGGAACTGACCAAGCCGGAACTTGACCTGCACATCGACCGCGACCGCGCCGGCGCGCTCGACGTTTCGGTGGAGGACATCGCCCGCACCCTGCAACTGCTGTTCGGCGGCGATGACGTGGCCGAAATCAAGCGCCGCGGACGCCAGTTCGACGTCATCGCCCAACTTGACCGCAGCCGCAGGCTCACACCGGGCGATCTCGACCACATCTACGTGCCGAACGCACGCGGCGGACTGGTCCAGCTGAGCAATGTGGTGATGGTGGAGACCGGTGTCGGGCCGAACCGGATCGAACGCTTCAACCGCGAGCGTTCCACCACCATTCAGGGCAGCCTGGCCGGCGTGCCGCTGGGCACCGCCGTCGCCCGGGCGGAGGAGTTGCTGGAACAGCACCTGCCGGACGGTTACGGCCACGCCTGGCGCGGCCAGTCACGCGACCTCCAGGACACCTCGGGCGACTTGTTCTTCTTCCTCATCCTCGCCGTGCTGGTGGTTTACATGGTGCTCGCCGCCCAGTTCGAGAGCTTCGTCCATCCGTTCACCGTGCTGCTGGCGCTGCCGCTGGCCATGCTGGGGGCGTTCGGGCTGCTCTACGGCCTGTCCTGGGTCAATCACTTCGGCGAGATGTTCCACGGTTGGGCCAACTTCGCCCCCGACCCACCCGCCATCGCGATCTGGGCCGACCGCATCATCCCGCGCATCCCGGCGATGAACCTGAACATCTTCAGCCAGGTCGGCCTGGTGCTATTGGTCGGTCTGGTGACCAAGAACTCGATCCTGCTGGTGGAGTTCGCCAACCAGCAGCGCGCGCTCGGTCACGACGCCAAACAGGCGATGATCAACGCCGGCCGCATCCGTCTGCGGCCGATCCTCATGACCAGCCTCGCCACCATCGCCGGCATCCTGCCGATCGCCATCGGCTTTGGCGAAGCCGCCGAGGGCCGGCGCCCGCTCGGCGTGGTGGCGGTGGGAGGCATGGTCACCTCGACCATCCTCACCTTGTTCGTCATCCCGGTCATCTACAGCCTGTTGTCCTTTGGCAAACGCCACCAGCAGCTGTCGCCCGATGGCGGCGAGGGAGCAGCCGCCTTGCCGCCCGACACCACCGGCCCGGCCGCGCCCGGCCTGCAGCCCGGCTTCGGCAAGTCGCCCGGCTGAACCACGCACGCCGGCCCCAAACCCTCACATTCCATTCCTTCAACACATGAAACGCCTGATCCCCTTCGTCCTTGCCGGCCTGCTCAGCCTGACACCGCCGGATCCCGTCGGCAACGCCCGCGCCGCCGAACAGGTCGTCGCCTCCGCGACCGGTTCCAGCCGCGCCCACGACAAACTGCCCCTCGCCCTGACTTTGCCACAAGCGCTCGAACTTGCGGTGCGCCACAGCCCGGTCATCGCCGAGGCGCGCGAGCGCATCCGCGAGCAGGAAGGCGTGGTGATCGAGGCCCGCGCCGGTCTCATGCCGCGGTTCGAGGCGGTCGGCCAATACGACGCCACCGACCCCAACCGCATCGAGTCGTTCGGACCCGGGGCCACGCCACTCGACCAGTCCTGGCGCACCGAGGTGCTGATCAGCTACACGGTTTACAACGGCGGCCGCGACCAGGCCAACACCCGCGCCGCGCGCGCCACTGAACAGGCGGCCGAGAACCGCATGCGCGCGGTCGTCAACACGGTCATGCTCGAGATCGCCCTGCGCTACTTCGACGCCCTGCTGGCCGGCGACCGGATCGACGTCCAGCAACAGGCTCTGGGCGTGCTTGAGGAACAACTGACCGACGCCAGCAACCGCTTCGAGGCCGGCACCGGCCCCCAGTTCAACGTGCTGCAGGCCGAGGTCGCCCTGGCCAACGCCCGGCCGCCCCTGGTGCGCGCCCGCTCCCAGCGCCGGTTGGCGATCGACCGCCTGCGGCTGGCCATCGGCCTCGATTATCCCGACGGCGCCGACTACGATCAGGTGCGGCTGCTGTCGCAGTGGCCCGACGCCGGCGTGCGCGAGAACCTCACCGCCGCCCTGGCCAGCGCCATGGAGCAGCGGCCCGAACTCGCCGCCGCCGCCGCCGACATCGAGGCCGCGCACGAGCGTTACCGGGCCGAGATCGCCCTGACAAGGCCCCAGGTCGACCTGGTGGCCGGCTACGGGCTGCAATCGGAGAGCTTCTCCTCAAGCCCCACCTCCGCCCTGCACGGCTGGACCGCCGGCGTCCGGGTGTCGGTGCCGCTGTTCGACCTCGGCCGCGCCCGCGGCCGCGAGATCCAGGCCAACTCGCGCATCCGGCAGTCGCAGCTCACGGCCGATCAGGCGCGGCTTGAGATCGAGGGCGAGGTGCGCGAGGCCTGGCTGTTGCTGGAGGAAGCGCGCGAGATCCTCGACACCTCGCAGCTGGTGGTCGAGCAGGCCACGGAAGCGTTGCGGTTGGCCCGCAGCGGTTTCGAGGCCGGCACCGCTACCCAGCTTGAGGTGCTGCAGTCGCAGTTGGAACTGACCCGCGCCCGATCCGAGGAGGTCGAGGCCCAGCATCTGTTCCACACCGCCCTGTCCCGGCTCCGCCGCGCCATGGGCAACCCGTGAGGCCGCCGGCCCACCCGGCCCTGGCTGGGCGAATTGCTGATAGCAACCTTGATCCTGCTTTTCTGGGTCATCAACTATTTGGGGTTTCACCGGGTGATGGGGGCCGGGACCCAGGGCCTTGCCCGGCTAAGGGATGGTGCGCCGTTGGCGCAGACGGATTCGTTTCTCTCAACCTC
>SKLO01000239.1 GCA_007123195.1 Verrucomicrobiales bacterium
ACAGTTGGGTCGCCTCCCGCCTGGGAGAACTCACCCGGGCCACCTGCCGCGAAGACCCTCCCCGATAGCGCGCCGGAGAGGCGATGTCCTCGTCGCCTGGGAATGGGGATCAGATGCAAAGCCCATGTGGGGACCGCAAGCGTCCCCGCGTGAGAATCTCTCTCACTATTCACGTTTGACGATGGCAAAAATGCGCACATTGAGCAACCAAATCTGGCTCCTGATCATCACCTGTCTGGTGCTTCTGGCCCTTGCAAGTTGGTCGGTATTGCTCCACCAGCAATCACCCGGAAGACAGCGGGCCGCGGCTGAGGCGTATGCCGCCGGTTATCTCAGAACACAGCTTCCCGCCTCGGCATCCGGGATTGAACTCCACCTCCATGCGGAAAACGGGGACATGATCAGTGCGTTCCCGCCAATCGAAGGTGGGCCTTTTGGGCCTGAGGAGGTGGCAAGACTTGAGAGCTTGATCCACTTTTATGTCCTCATGAACATGTCGAGAGTCACGGACCATGATGGTCAATGGAGCGCTCTCGGCACAGCGAGGATCACCTCAACTAACGGTGATGTGATCGAGTTGCCGGTCTTTGAGACACCTGATGGCCAGCTCGGATTCATGCATGACAATCTGCACTACAAGACCCAGGACAACTCGAAACCGGTGCTGGATGTTATCCGCAGCGTAAGGAACACAGACGATAGCTGACGATGGATGCGGGCGGCGGAGGCGAGGCATGCCTCCCCGACTGCCCCGAGCCGGGGGGTTATCGTCCGCGACGAGTCGCGGAAGAGAGCTTGGATCTGCATGCCTGTCTGTGCCTCCTGCTGTTGACAATTCACCGATTCCCGGGATCGTTTGGGGGTGAACATCCAGCAGATCGAGGAGGCGGCGCACCGGGGTGTGCCGTTCACGCTCAAGGTGGCCGATGGCGACAGCTACGAGGTGCCCCACGCCGACTACATCTTCCTGCCGCCCAAGGGATCGAAGTTGAGGACCTATGTGGTGGTGCACAGCGACGAAGGCTTCGCGTCATTGCTTCCCCTGCTGACGATCACCAGTCTGACCTACCGGGTTGATGCCGGCTCCTCCTAAAACCCGGAGGGCGAAGAAGGGGCCGGGGAGATCGCCGAGTCATGCCGACACCTGGGGGTGCGTTCGGAAGTGGAACCAGGGGAACTGCCCGACACAGGAAGTGACGAGGCGCGTCGGCTGGTGCAGCGCATTTTGCAAAGCACTCCGCAAGGACAGACCTGCCCGGCGGGCGTTGCCGAACTCAGGTCCGGCGACACGGCCGGGACGCTGGTGGCCCGGGCTGATCGGGCCATGTATGCCGCCAGGCATGGCGGCAAGGAATAGGTCTGGCTCGCGGGACATCACCCGGCCCGGTAGCGGCGGTGGGACTCGAACCCACACTCCCGAAGGAACACGATTTTGAATCGTGCGCGTCTACCGATTCCGCCACACCGCCGAACCGGGTGGTTCCCGCCACCGGACCGGGGGTCCGGAGCGAGGGCCAGACGACCAACATGCCGGGCGACATCGGCAAACGCAATCGGAAATTGTCCGTCGGGCCGCCGCCACGGTTGGCTCCAGCGGGTTTTGGCGCTAGGCTGGGCGATGGAATCGTCGTCGTCGCCCGCTCTCGGTCTCGAACGCATCAGCCTGCTCGGCCGCTCGGAGTCGCGGTTGCCGGCCAAGCCGGACGTGGCGGTGCTGGAGACGTTCCCGAACCGGTCGCCGCAACGCCGCTACGTGATTCACCTCGACTACCCCGAGTTCAGTTCGCTGTGCCCGGTGACCGGCCAGCCCGACAGCGCCAGGCTGGAGATCGCCTACGTGCCGGGCGAGGTCTGCCTTGAGACCAAGTCGCTGAAGTTCTACCTGGCCGCCTACCGCAACACCGCGGCGTTCAACGAGGAGATCGTCAACCGCATCCTCGACGACCTGGTGACAGCGTGCGCGCCGCTGGAAGCCATGGTGCGCGGGGCGTTCTCGCCGCGCGGCGGCATCTCGCTCACCACCGAGGCGCATCACCCGGCACCGGAGGGGCCGCTGTTGCAAACCGACGCCGGCACCTGACCCCTGCCCCGGCACGGCTACCCGGCCCACGTCAGCCACGAATTTTTGCCCGAATGACCGCCCCGGGTTTTTCGTCTTGCTTGAATGGGACCCCGACACATCCGCCGGCCGGATCGCCCGGCGGATGTCGTCGGTGAAGCCCGGCATCCCTTGTTTCCTTGTTTCCTTGTGGTCCGTCACACCAGCCATCGAACCATCGCCATGTTGTCGAAACTTCCTTTCCGCCTGCCGGCGTCGCCGGATCAACCCTCTGATCACCCGTCGCCGGAGGTGGCCGCCCGACCGCGCGCCCGCATCAACCCGGGCCGGCTGAGACTGGCCATGGTGGCGGCGCTGGGTGGATTGATGATGGCCTGCGCCGCCGGTCCCGGCTTTGTCGACCGCTACGATCCCGAGCTGGGCGTGGCGATGCCGCATCCGCGGTCGGCGGTGGAGGAAGCGGCGTTGGACCGGATGGAATCCACCCTGCTGCGCTTCGGCTACATGCCGGTGCCGGCCAGCCAGCCACGCGAAGCCCGTTACCGGCTCAGCCTGCGGATCGATCAACCCAGCCCGGTATCGACCGAGTGCTCGATCCGGCTGCTCGACAGCGGGCGGATGGTGGCGGAGGGCTACGCGCGCCGCGCGATCCCCGATCAACCCGGCGGTTTCGACTGGGCCGCGCGCGAGGTGTTTGACGACGCCCACT
>SKLO01000367.1 GCA_007123195.1 Verrucomicrobiales bacterium
CGCAGTATTAGTATTGGACGATGCCGGGGCTCCCGGGCCGTGGCCCTTGACCACCCGCCAGCGCGGCCAGCGGCGCCGGAGTCGACTTGCGGCAGTAGCGCAAAACAGGCACGGTCGGGCGTTTGCTTGAGGACGATGTTGGCAGCCATGTTGAAGCCACCCGCTACCTGTCCCGTCTGCGGCAACGAGGTGCCCGCCAAGGCGCTGGCCTGCCCGGCCTGCAGGGTCGGCGCCGTAGCGGCTGGCGCGACGTGGCGTTTGGCTGTGACGGGTCGATCTGGGAGATGAGTTTCAGCGGGCACAGGTCGGAGGCATGCCATCCGGTAGGCCGCGTGGTTTGATCGATCGGGATCGGGACCACGCACGCGGGCAGCGTTTGACACGCGGGACGATCGGCGCTTGACTCCACTGCGATGGATGGAATTCCCCCTTGCGTCCGCCCTTGTGCCAGCTCGTGCCAGCCCGCTGCACGGAGTAGGTTGGCATGGTTGAGAATGCTGCTGCACGGCCGCGATCAGTTCCGACCACGGCTCCTTGGCTTTGAAGATGTCATGAACATGAAACCACCCCGGTTGCAGGCCTTGTTCATGGTCCTTGGGTGCTGCCTGATGTTGCTGAGCCCTGTGCCGTTGCGGGGCGATGAGGCCGAGGGTCCGCCGGCGACGCTGCGGGTGCTGACGCACAATGTCTACATGGGCTTCCAGCGGGCCAATGAACCGCACCATGGCGCCTGGCTGGAATGGGTCGCCGGGCAGAAGCCCGATGTGGTCTCGCTGCAGGAACTCAATGGCTACACGGCTGAGAAACTTGCCGAGGATGCGGCGGCGTGGGGGCACCCGCATTCCGTCCTGCTCAAGGAGGATGGGTTTCCGGTTGGCCTGACCTCGCGCTGGCCGATCGAGGAGGTCGTGCGGCTGCGGGAGGGATTCCATCACGGAATGCTGCGCGGCAAGGTGCGGGGCGTTCACATCTATGTGATCCATTTTCATCCCTCCGACTGGCAACACCGTGTGCGCGAGGCCGGGTTGCTGGCGCAGGACATCGCCGCTTTGACGGACGACGATCCGAAGATCATCCTGGCTGGGGACTTCAACGGATTCTCACCGGAGGATCGGGAGCACTACAAGCAGGAGCCCGCTCTTGTGCCGTTCTTTGAAATGCTGGATCAGCGTAGCGAGCGCGCCAACAACCTCAACCGGGGCCGCATTGACTACGGCGGCATCCAGGCCATTCTGGACCAGGGTTTTGTCGACCTGCAGGTGCGTTTTCGCGAAGCCGGCGATGAGTTTGTCGGCACGTTCCCCTCACCACTGGTGGCAGATGCCGATCACGGCCCGGATCGGCGGCTGGATTATATTTTTGTCAGTCCCAATCTGGCGGACAAGGTCAGTGATTTCCTTGTGCTGCGTGACGAGCAGACGGCTTTGTTCTCGGATCATTACCCGCTGCTGGCGGAACTGGAGCTGTGAAAACCGGCAAGCCGCGGGCAAACCGAAGCCGGCAAGACCAGGCCCGGGGCAAGGCCCGGGAAACCCTGCAGCTGCAGCGACCCTTGGTTGCACTGGCCCAATCCACCCTGGGGTGCGGGTGATTCGTTCCCTGCGCCGCCTTGCCCGGCCCCGCCTTTTCGCCGTCACCGGTTGACCGCCACTGGAAGGCCGGCCGTCTCTGGCAGTCGCGCTACGAGTCGGCGTCGGACCGATGCTGCGGCGCACCGCGGAACCAGATGTGGGTGCGGTCGGGGTGGATGATGCGCCCGAGCTGGCCGCTGCTGGGTTCAGGGGCGATCGGCACCGGCTTGGGCGTCGGCGGGGCCACGGTGGTCGGCAGGCTCGGCGCAGGCGCAAGCGGGGGCTTGCTGAAGAGCGGCTCGCCTGACGGAGGGTCGATGCTGTGGGAGTCGATTTGATCCGACCAGTCGGACGGCCGTCGCCAAAGGTGGTCGAGGTCGAGCATGAAGGCGCTGCCGGCGGCCCCGATCATGAGGGCCTCGCGGGGGTCGGCGTGGAGCAGGATGAGCCGCAGATCACCGCGCAGCACCGCGACCAGGCCGCCTTTCTCCAGCTCGAATCGGAACAGTTTGGGCTGGCGGTCGTGCTTGCGCAGCAGGATCACAAGCTCGTGCAGGGCGCCGAGCACGTGCTGGGCGCGGCGGGCGGTGTAGGGCAGCCAGTTGACCAGCAACTGGCTGCCGCGGCAGAGGGCGCAGCCGTTGATGGCGCCCGCATGGCGCAGCAACTGCATGGCGGCGGTGACTTCGGTCGGCACACCGGCGTCGGCGGCAGCGGGCGGGTCCGGGGTGGTGGTTCGATGGGTGGCGGACATGGCGCTGGCCGGAAGGGATCGGGGCACGGACCGGGCCGTCAGGCGCGGGCTTGGGGTGGTTCGACCGGGTCCATGCGGGCGGACCAGGAATCGCCATGGGCCTGGTCGGCCTGGCGGTAGCGGGAGCGCTGGCCGGCTTCCTCGAGGCTGACGCCGACGCAGTCGCCGAGTTCCAGATTGGCGCCGATCAGCTGGCCGAAATAGGTCAGGAGGGCGAAGTCGGCGGCGCAAGCCTCGACCTCCTGTTGCGAGGCGGCGCCGGTGACTGCCCCGCCTTCGATTTCGAATTGAAGCCGGCGTTCGAGTCTGAGCGGGCGGGCGACAGGGCCGTCGTAAAACAGGGCGGTGGCGGGCGGCGGGGGTGGTTCGTCGATCATGGGAAGGCGCGATGGTTTCGGAAAACGAATTGCTTGCAGGGGCTTGTTGGCAGTGGCATACTA
>SKLO01000488.1 GCA_007123195.1 Verrucomicrobiales bacterium
CCTGGCCAATGATCCGCGGAAGAATCCCTTGCTCCTGCCGGGGGGCAAGGCGGTGTTGCCCTGGGACGACGGCCTGACGTTTTTCCAAGCGGACGGCTCCAGCCGTCGCGAACGTTCCGGCCTGCCGGACGGCGCTGTTGAGGACATGGCTTTCGATCCGGCAAGGCAACAGTATTGGGTGGCCTCGCAATCCGGGGTGACGCTGTTCGACTCCGATTTCCGCAGGTTGACCCATTTTTTGGTTGAAGACGGGCTCGCGACCAACCGGGTCAACGCGGTGGCTGTTCTGGATGGCCAGGTTTATCTCGGCGCCGGCACCAGCCATGGAGTCGGCGGCTTGATGGTCTACTCTCCGGAAGTTGGCGTGTTTCGGAACTTCGGCGAGGCCGATGGCATGGTGAGCGAGCATGTCATCGGGCTAGGGATTCGCGGACGGACACTCGAAATCACCTACGGCCCGGGGCGGGTGCCGGGGGAATCCAACATGTATTGGCAATACGCGCCCGGAATTTTCGATCCCGCCACCGGTCGATTCACCGGCGGCAGGCCGCTGCGCAAACTGTCCTCGACGGACCGACAAAACCAGCAGCGGGCCGCCGCGATAGCCGATCCCATGCCGCTCTTGGCCGGCGAGGTGAACCGGCAGATGGCAACCGGCTCCGAGTCGTGGTGGCTGGGCCGCCATGGCCTGGTGGTCAATCCTCCGGCACAACAGCCAGATTTTCCCGAGCTGGCGGTGTCACTGGTGCTCGATCCGGAGCAACGCCAGATCAACCAAGCGCTGGAAAGAACCGCCGTGTTCGACACCCGGGACGATCTGGTGGCAGCATTGGAGGACGACAATCCGTTCTACCGCGTAAGGGCGATGACCGTGTACCCGGCGCGCGAGCATCGCCTCGAAATCCTGCCGATCATGATCCTTCATCTGGATCACCCGGTCCTGCGCGTCCGCGCCACGGCTCTGTCATGGGTCGATGTCCTTCTGGACGGGGAACAAACTGATGAACTCGTCCAGGCACTGCAGCGGCGGTTGCACGATCCCACGGCCGGAATGCGCCGGGGTGCCGCCGTCCAACTCGTGCGGTTTGGTCACCGGGTTGAGACTGACGTCATCCGCGAACTTCTCCATCCGATGGCGGACACCGCTGGTGTGCCGGTCGGATTCGAACGTTTCGACCGTCGGCTGGACCGGCTCGAGCGATTCCTGCCAGCGTTGGCGGCCATGGCCGACGAAGAGATCTTCGAACTCATCCTGCTGGATCCTCCCCAGCAGTTTCATGAACACGTCATGCGCGACCAGGTGATGCCGGCTCTGGGTCAATCTCTGCTGCGGCACCCCGAAGCGCTCCACCAGCTTCTGGGTTTTGAGGACCATCAGCCCGCCAGCCACCGATCCCGCTTTGTGGCCCGGATCTTCGATGCCGCCGGGCCAGAGCTGCTGCCGATGCTGCATGAGGCGCTCACAAGCGAGGACCGTGTCATCCGTTCGAATGCGGCGCGGGCCTGTGGAATGATCGCCGACGAGAGTTCCGTGGTGCCGCTGTTGGAGGCGCTCGATCTGGAAAGCGGGCTGTCGCGCGCATCCATCGTCGTTGCGTTGGGCCGCATCGGCTCTGCGGAGGCGCTGCCGACCTTGCGCCAGCTCTATTCCACTGCCCGACGCGACGGCTCCAGCCACCGAGCCCCGCAGCAGCACGGGGGCAGCGGCTTCCTGGCGCTGCAGGCCAGAGTGGCCCTCGGGGCCGAGTATGAAGCCCTTCGAGATGCAAACCTGATCGACCAGGAATGGGCTGACCTGTCACCCGGAAGCTCGGCGTTGAGGCGTGATCCGAGGCGGGCGGAAATCCTGCTGTCCCCGGAAATCCTGCTGTGGGCGATCGCAAGGCTGCCAAAAGGGGCCACGCTCGAGTTTTTCCGCGGCATCGCAGGCGAAACCCTGCCTGAGGCGCGGGTCGAGGTGGCGATCGCGCTGGCGCACAGTCCCCCCGGCGATCGTGCCGGCGACATCCGGCTGCTGCGCTCCCTGCTGGCGGACCACTCGTCCGCCGTCCGCCGGGCCGCGGCCGTGAGCCTGCTGATTCTCGACGAGGATGCCGCCGAGGAGTGGATCCTGCGGGAGTTGGCGACGGATCGTGTGGCGATGCTCAAGGAACTGGAACGGGTGGAGGATCAAGGCAAGCTGGAGTTCGCCCGCCCTTATCTCGGCCAATGAGCAGAGTGACCTGGACATCGGTTCCAACAACAGGTTGGACAGTGATCAAAACAAAGCGGCTGAGAGAGTGGCTGAGGCGTCCCGCCCGCCTCAGTTTATTGGAATGCCAGAGGCAAGATACATCCGAAGCCCGGAGGCAAGATGCCTCTGCCACATTCCGTTCTACTGAGCCACTGCTGCAAGATGCAGCAGCCACTTTCAACCTCTTCCATGCCGAAGCCAAAACCAATGCAAACCAGAGGCCCCAATTACAACTGCGCTGAGCCCGCCATGAAATCCTGTCACACCCGAACCATCACCTGTTTGCCCCGCCTGAAAGGTCGCCACCCGCAGCCAGGCAGGCCGGAACCATCGCGCCGGACCCGGACACCAGCCATGCTGACGGCGCTGTTGGCCTTGGCCATCTGCGGTATGCCTGCCCAGCTCCGCGGCGACGAGCCGCCGCTCAATGTGTTGTTCATTGTCGCCGACGACCTCGGCTGGATGGACCTGGCGGTGCAGGGATCGACGTTCTACGACACGCCGCACCTCGACCAACTCGCCGCCACCG
>SKLO01000486.1 GCA_007123195.1 Verrucomicrobiales bacterium
ATTCACGAGCGCCGCTGGGGCGGTTCCTCCGGGTTCCGCGGCTTCCTCGCCAGCCGCAGCCTGCCCGCCACCGGCGGCATTCCCGCCGACAACACCGGCAGCCGAACCGCCTACCGCTTTGTCGGCATCCCCATCACGGTCGATGTCGATCCCGCCAATCCGGTCATGCAGTTCACCCAGACCGGTGACATCACCATGATCATCGACTCGCTGGGAAACCCTCAGGTGGACAACATCCAGCGCATCCAGCTGCGGTTTCCGAATGGTGAATTCCCGGTCCCGCGCCTGGTGGACCACGGCACCCACGAGTCCGGCACCCACGCGCCCAACCCCACCGAACCGCCCTACTGGTGGTCGTTCCACAACGACGGCGCCTACGGCCGGTCGGTGGATGGAAACCTGAACGCGACCACCGCCGCCAGCCCCTACCGCGGCCGCCTGTGGATGGCCGATCGCTCACCGCGCATGAACATCACCGGCCGTCCGGGTGCGCTCAGCAATGTCGCCCCCGGCCGCTGGCTGCACCCTTATGACACTGTCAGGACCGTGCTGCCCTGGCACGGCGACTACCGCCTCACCTCGGCCCGGGCGTTGATCGACGAATCCGAATTCCAGGCCCATCCCAAATACCATGACACCGGCTCACTGCACGCCCACAACATGATGGTCACCCACGGCGCGGGTGAAATGCCCGGTTTCGGCAACACCTCCACGCCAACCCAGCTCCACGGCGTGACCACCACCCCCAACAACTATCACTCGCATTCGTGGCCCGACTTCCCCGCCAGGGAAGACGCCCAGGCGGCGGTCAATGCCACCAGGGATTTCGACAACGGCCTCGCCAGGGTCATCGACGGCCCCTACCTCAACAAGCCCGACGAGGGCAACGTGCACGCCCTCGCGGCCGGCGAGGTGCCCTACTACCACCAGGACTGGATTCAGGCCATGCCCGGACCCAGCTACTTCACGCCCAACCGCCAGATTCCCTCGGCGGGCATGTTCGGCTCCCTGCCCACCGGCGTGAAGCCGGCCAACGGTTTGCCCCCGGTGCCCTGGCGCACCCTGCTGTTCCGACCCCAGTCCGGTCACTTTGGTGAAACCAGTCCCCATGATCACCTCTGGCTGGACCTGTTCTGGATGCCGGTTGTTGAACCCTACGCCGTCAGCGAACCATTCTCCACCGCCGGCAAGGTCAACCTCAACTATGCCATGATGCCGTTCTCCTACATCCGCCGCGACACCGGCCTGCGCTCGGTCATCGGCGACGAGACCGTGATCGCCATCCCCAGCAACCACGTCAACATCTACAAGGTCAATGCCGCCGCCGCCGCCGGTTACCGCAGCCGTGTCGATCTCGACGCCACGCTGTCGCAGTTCGATGAACGCCTCAATCAGCAGGGCCGGCTGTTCCGCACCGCCAGCCAGATCTGCGAGATCCACCTCGTGCCCGAAGGCGCCACCCTGGCTTCCATGCGCAACGGCACCTTCTGGAATGACCACCGCCTCACCGGCGACAACTCGCGCGAGCGACCCTACGCCAACCTCTATCCGCGACTCACCACCAAATCCAACACCTACCGCATCCACTACCGTGTCCAGACCATCCGCAAGGCGCGATCGACCGATCCCGAAACGTTCGTGCCCGACGGTGATGCGCTGGTGGGTGAGGACCGCGGCAGCGTGCTGATCGAGCGCTACATCAATCCCAACCGCGACGACATCCCCAACTACGCCAAGGAGGTGCACGACACCGGCAGCCTGCCCCCGCGCACCCTCGACCAGCTCTACGAATACCGCATCGTCAACGAACGCCGGTTTGCGCCTTGAGCCGATCCTCCGGTCGGTGGGCGACATGACGCCACCAGGCCATGGCAATGCCGGCCGCCACCGCAAGGTTGAGCGATTCGATCCCGCGCTCCATCGGGATTGCCAGCAACTGTCGGCACCACCCGCGCCATGGTCCCAGACCCTCGCCTTCCTCACCCACCACCAGCACCTCGCGCCGCCCCGGCCGCCAGCCGCCCAGGTCCGCGACGTCCTCGCCGGCTCCACCGTGCAGCCCGCTGAAGCGCCAGCCGTCCCGCTGTCGCAGGTGTTCCAGCTCCAGCTCCAGCCGGTCCGCGCCGGGGCGGAACACCGGCAGCGCGAACATCGCGCCCGCCGACGCCCGCACCGCCTTGCGGTTCCACGGCGATACCCCGCCGCCCAGCACCACCCCATCGGCCCCAAGCGCCGCCGACGCCCGCACCAGTGCGCCGAGGTTCCCGGGATCCGCCACCTTCGGGCACAGCATCAGCAGTTGCGGTCGTTCATCGTCTTCAAGCGACCCGCTCCAGCTCCCGATCGACGGTGTGACCGGTCGAGCAAACACCCCCAGCACCCCGCGATGAAACGCATAGCCGGCCCGCCGCCCCATCGCGTCCCGCGTCAGGACCTCGGTCACGGGCGGCGGCCAACCGGCGGCGGCGGCGCGCTCCTCCAGCGCACCCGCCAGATCGCCGTGCCGGCCCTGCTGCACGCCCAGCCACAACAGCCTCGCTCCGAACCCCGCCGCCGCCTCCACCAGCGACCGTCCCTCGCAAACCACCAACTCCCCCGCCGGCAACCCTGCGTCCCGCCATGGCTCATCGCTATCGGTGTGTTCGCCTGTCTCCCGTGCCGGCATGAAGGCTTCCATCGCACCGGCCACTCCTCTGATCAAGCCCGCCCCGCCCGGCCGCTGAGACCGCGCCGCGGCCACCGGGGCCGGCCGCCCGC
>SKLO01000266.1 GCA_007123195.1 Verrucomicrobiales bacterium
GGTGGAGCTGGTGGAAGGCCTGATGCTCCTTGCGGGCGATGGCCCGAAGCAGGTCCATTTCCTCATGCTGGGGATCCACCTCGCGGCCGTTGACCATCCGCGACTGGGGGCGGGAGCGGTCGGTCTGGGCGGCGGGGGCGGCGATGGTTTCGGTGCTCATATTATTCGATCGGATTCAGGGTTGGTGCGACGGGATGGCCGCCGATGGCTTCTCAGATTCTCCGACAACCGAGTCGGTGTTCTGTTCAATGAACGACTGTGATGTTCACATTATGTCGATAAAGATTCGGTTTGTCTAGAAAAATGTTCAGCTTTTTCTCCGAAAAGTCGGCGCAACCAGCACGCTGTCCTTGTCGAACCTTCAGCGTCAAACCAAGGATAAGCCCGGTCGGATCCTTGGTTTCCTGCTCAAAATTAGCATGATACACCAAGCCGGGCGGGCATATTCTCAGGCTTCACAGAAGCTCGACAAGGTCCTGTCAACAGGAGGAAGCAGGGTCGAACATATTCCGTGGGCGACGGCCCAGCGTCTGGCTCGGCTCGATCGACCGGGACGCCGCTTGCCTGATTGAGTCGCAGAAGAACCTGGGGCACCGCTGCAACGGCAGCGGCAAGGCCCTGCCGATGGTCCCGGCCGCAGTGCCGGCCAACCGCGGGTTGCCGGGAGGCTTTGATCAGGGCTGGGCCGCGGATGCCCGGGCCTTGCCTTCGTCGCCGGCCGGCTCGGTTGCACCCGGGGCCTCGGCGGCTTGGGGCGGGGCGATCGAGGCCGGCGTCGGATCCTGGTCGTCGATCACGTAGCCCTCCACGTGGCTCATCAGGCGCACCGGCAGCACGGCGGTGACCTCAACGCCGAGACCGTTCTCGAGGTAGTGCTCGCTGAGCACCTTGCCCTCGCGGTGAAGAAAGGCCAGCAACGCCATCTCGGTCATCGGCAGACGCAGTTCGAGCCGACGAACCCGGTCCAGCAGCATGTCGGTCAGCGCGTTGACCAGTGGATCGACGCCTTCGTCGGTCTTGAGCGACACCATCAGGGCGTCGCTGAAATGCAGTTGCAGTTCGCGCCGCCGGGCAGGGTCGGTCACCAGGTCGAGCTTGTTGAGCACGGTGACGACCGGTTTGTCATGGGCCCCGAGTTCCTCCAGCACGGCCATGGTGGTGCGGTGATGGGCGAACACGTCATCGGCGGAGGCATCGAGAACGTGGACCAGGAAATCAGCGTGCAGGGCCTCCTCGAGGGTGGCCTTGAAGGCCTCGACCAGACCATGCGGCAGGCTGCGGACGAATCCCACCGTGTCGGTCATGAGCAGCGTCTGGCCGTCGGGCAGCTCGACCCGCCGGGTGGTCGGGTCGAGGGTGGCGAACAGCATGTCGGCGGCGAACACATCGCTGCCGGTGAGGCGGTTGAGCAGGCTCGACTTGCCGGCATTGGTGTAGCCGACGATGGCCGCGTGCGGCACCGGGGTGCGCTGGCGCTCCTTGCGCTGGGTTTCGCGCTGCTTGCGCACGGCGGCGAGTTCCCGCTTGAGCCGGTCGATGCGTTGGTGGGCCAGGCGGCGGTCGACCTCGATCTGTTTCTCGCCCTCGCCGCGGGCCGCGCCGCCGCCGCCCTTGCCACCGCCGGTGCCCCCGCGCTGGCGGTCGAGGTGCGCCCACATCCGGGTGAGTCGCGGCAGCGAGTATTCGAGCCGCGCCAGTTCCACCTGGATGCGCGCCTCGCTGGTCTGGGCGCGATCGTTGAAAATATCCAGGATCACCTCGTGGCGATCGATGACGCAGAGTTTGCTCTCCTCCTCCCAGACCCGTTGCTGGGCGGGCAGCAGTTCGTTGTTGAACACCAGGCAATCGCACTGCTCCTCGCGCGCCAGCTCCATCAGCTCGTGGGCCTTGCCCTTGCCAGTGAGGTAGCGCTTGTTGATCTCGCGCACGAACACGGCCTCCTGCCGCACCACCTGAATTCCGAGGGTATCGACCAGCTCCGCCAGCTCGACCAGCAGGGCCTCGGTCTCGGCCTGCTCCCGGCGGTCGAAGTAAACCGCGATCAGCAGCGCCCGCTCGACCCGCTCGGGCTTGTCTTGGATGTCAAACACAGCCCACAGGATAGCCCGGGCCGGGCCGGGAGGCAAATGGCGAGCCCCCAGCACAGCGATTCCGCATCGGCCCGGTCCGCGATCGGCCGGCCTCAGACCAGGTCGACCGTGCGGCCGGTGCGGAAGCTCTCGTCGGCGGCGGCGACGATGCGCATGCTGTGAAGCGCACGATCGAGGTCGGGATCGCCGTCGAACTCTCCCCGGATGGTCTTGAGAAACTTGACCTGCTCGCGGCGGCACAGCTCGTCGTGGTCGGGTTCGTCGCTGACGTCGAACCACTCGTCCTGCCTGACAAACTGGCCGTTCTCGTCGAGTTCGCTGTGGTGCAGCCGCAGGCTCTCGGTCTTCGAGTGGGCGTCGACGTCGGCCGACGATCCCTCGGCGCCGGCGGTGCGGGCGACGATGTTGACGCAGCCCTTCGGTCCGACCACGTCCTTGACGAAAAACGCCACCTCGCTCATCATCGGACCCCAACCGGCCTCATACCAGCCGACCGACCCGTCGTCAAAGGTCACCTGCAGGTGACCGTAGTTGATCTTGCCCTCGGGCAGTTCGTCGGTCAGGCGGGCGCCGATGCCGCTGACGCGGACCGGTTTGGCGCCGGTCATCTGGCACATGATGTCGACGTAGTGCACGCCGCAGTCGACGATCGGAGAGATCGAAC
>SKLO01000455.1 GCA_007123195.1 Verrucomicrobiales bacterium
CCAACGCCAACGCCAACGCCTGCACCGGAGCAACCCGAACCAACCCCGGCCGCTGATCCCACCCCGCCGGCCCCCGAGCCGACGCCGGAACCTGAGCCCGAGCCGCAGCCGACCGAGGCGCCGGAGCCAATGCCTGATACCGCGACCCGCACCACGCCGACCCCTGCGCCGACGCCCGATCGCGCCGCCGACGAGGAACCGGCGGCCGCCGACAAACCAGAGCCGTCCGAGCAAACCTACCCGGTGGCCCGGCGCGGCGACGCCCCCGGTCGTGTGGTCAGCCCGTATCCACCCTACAACACTCTCGATGTGGAAGGGCTGGAAAGCGGATCGCTGGCGCTCGACCCCACCGTAGGCAAGATCTTCCGGGTACCCTGAGCCCCGGGGAAAGTGCCGCGGGATCTGTGGTCAGCGGAAGTGCGCTTCGAACTGCTCGATCGCCTGCGCGAACAGGGTGATGAACTGCTTGACCGCCCCGGCGGTGATGCCGCCTTCGAAGTCGAGGTCGGCCTCAATGCAGGGCTCGAGGTCGTCGTCAAGATAGGCGCGGCTGAAGCGGCGCTCCATGTTCCACAGATTGATGCGCTGCAGCGAGGGGTGGATGCCGGCAAAGCCCGCATACAATTGGATGTCGACGTTGTCCGACAGCAGCAGGGCGGGGTAGTCGCCCAGTTCAAGCGACCAGACCAGATCGTCGAGTTTCTCGAACGGGATCTCCATTTCGGTCAGCACCCGTTCCAGCAGCTCGGGCTCGGCCTTGAACAGGATCGGCTCGTCATCCTGATCAACCTGCCCCGGCTTGGCCGCGTCCTTCCCGGCGTCCGTGTCGGGCTTGGGCTTGGCATCGGCATCGGTCTCCTCGTCCGCGGGCGGTTCGTTGGCCGGGTCGTCGCCATCGGCGGCGGCCTGGGCGTTGACGGGGGTGCTGGTTTCCACCGCGTGCACGGCGGGCAGGTGGTGGCCCAGCAGCAGCAGCCCGATCAGGGCGGCGTTGCAGCGGGCAAGGCGGGGGGACAGGATGAATCGGGCCATGATCAGACGGGACTGGTGGATTGATGAAGCCGCCCCGGCCCTTGTGCAACCGGGTTCCTCGACCGGGGTCAGCTACGCTCGCCCAGCAGCAGGGGCGCCCCGGTGTGTTCCATTACCTCATCCGGGCTGCCTTGGCGGACCATCCGGCCGGCCTCCATCATCACCACCAGATCGCAGGCGCGCACGGTGTGCAGCCGGTGGGTGATGAACAAGGTGGTGCAGCGCGGTTGCAGCGGCAGCAGCGAGCGCATGACGTGCTCCTCGTTGTCGGCATCGAGCGCGCTGGTGGCCTCGTCAAGGATCAGCACCGCCGGTCGCCGCAGCAGGGCGCGCGCGATCGCCACCCGTTGCCGCTGGCCGCCCGACAACTGGCTGCCGCGCTCGCCGAGCGGGGTGTCGAACCCCTGCGGCAGGGCCTCAATGACCCCGGTCAGGCCGGCCGCCTCGGCGGCCCGCTCCACCTCGTCCGATCCGGCGCCTTCCTGGCCGAACACAATGTTGTCGCGCAGGCTGCCACCGGTGAGGCCGACGTCCTGCGGCACCCAGGCAATCTGGCGGCGGACCCAACTCAACGGGTAGTCCTCCAGCGGCCGGCCATCGAGGCGGATGACGCCGCCGGCGGGCGGATAGAAACGCAGCAGCAAGCCCGCCAGGGTGCTCTTGCCGGCCCCGCTGGGGCCAACCACGGCCGCCATCTGCCCGGGCGCGACCTCCAGATCGAGTCCATCAAGCACCATCACCTCCGGCCGCGCCGGGTAGGCAAAACAAACCCGCTCGAACTGCAGCCGGCCCTCGGCCCGCGGCGGCGCGGGTGCGGAGGGCGGGTGCGCGGCCCGGGGATGGGCCGTCAAGCCGGTGGTCGCCAACCCGGTCGACGGCGCCCGGCCGGCAGGCGGCGGGTCCAGCGGTTCCGGTTCGGTTTGAAAAATGGTCTGGATGCGATCGACCGCCCCCCGCAGCCGCTGCCACTTGCCGAACACCACCGCCATTGACCCGGCGCTGGTGAGCAGGAAACTCAGGAAAAACAGGAACTGGGTCAGCTGGCCGCCGGTCAGTTGGCCATCGATCACCAGCCTCGAGCCGGCCCACATGAAGAACACGCCACCGAACAGGATCAACGCCACCACCGACGCCAGCAGGCGGCCGCGCGCCCGGACCCCGCGCAGGGCCGGGGTCAGAAACCGGTCGATGGCCAGGCGGTAGTCGCTGGCGGCGCGGTGCTCGCGGCCGGCGGCCTTGACATCCGCCATTCCGGCCAGGGTTTCGCCGGCCAGCACCGAGCTGTCGGCCAGCCGTTGCTGGGCCTCGGCGGCCAGGCGGCGGATCCGCATTCCCAGGAAAACCACCAGTGGCGCCAGCAGGGCCGCGCCCAGCACCAGCCACAGCGCCAGCTGCAGCGAGGTGACCAGCATCATGACCAGCGCGCCGATCACCAGCACGCCGTCCTTGAGCGCCAGCCGCAGGTCGTGGATCCAGAATTCCTGCACCATCGCCAGGTCCGCCAGCAGCCAGCTCGACACCTCGCCGCCGCGGTGGGCGCCGTGGAATTCCATCGGCAAACGCACCGCCCGGTCAAACGCCCCGGCGCGCAGTTCCGCCATCGCGCGTTCGCCGGCCATGCCGAAGCGGGTGATGTCGAGGTAATTGAACCACACCACCAGCAGCACCAGCGCCAGCAGCACCAGGCCCACCCGGTTCAGGTCGGCCATCCACGCCGGCGCG
>SKLO01000190.1 GCA_007123195.1 Verrucomicrobiales bacterium
ACGTCATCGCCGAGGCCGACCACGTGATCGAGATGGGCCCTGAAGCTGGCGACCAGGGCGGCCGCGTCATCCACGCCGGCACGCCCGAAGAACTCGCCATCGCCACCGCCAGCCCCACCGCGCCCTTCCTGAAAAAGGCGCTGCGATGACGGCACGCCCAGAGTGCAGGCAGACATTCCTGTCTGCCGCGCCAATAGCCCGCCACTGTCAAAGCCAAGCGCATGGTCGCGAAGATCCAACGCCGTCGCGCCATCCGCGACCTCCGCCCACAAGGGGGACTCGAAGAGCAGACAGGAATGTCTGCTCCACTCTGCCGGGCTCCGTGACACTATCCAGCCCGCTCGCACCGCGCACAGCAGGTCGAATTGCTCCCATTCAACCTACGGGGCTGCCGTCAATCGCCACACGTGATCGAGTCGTTGACCGCTCGCCACTCAGCCCCCAAGCCTCCACAACCACTTGCGGCCACCGGCGCGGGGTCCGACAGTGCCCCATGCCCACCCGTCTTGCCATATCGTCAATCACCACGAATATTTCGCCGAGGGGGTCCAGTCGTGGTTTGATGACAACCGCGTCAACGGTCACGACCACAGCCACGTCAACACCAGGGCCCTGCTGATTGAATACGACCCCGCTCTGGCCGAACTCTGCCGCGAGGTGTTCGGCGACAACAAGTTCAGCTACCTTAGGCCCGAGACCCGATTGCGCGACCATCTCGAAGGTTATGACCCGGATACCGCACCCGCCTTCACCTGGCCGGAGCGGGTGGAAATCGTCAGACAGGAGATCCGTGCCCAGGCCGTGGCGCGAAGCGAAGCCGCCGAGGCGGAGTAGGACGCGAGCGTGTTGCCCGCGGGGCCTTTCGGTTTACGCTGAACCGAGATAGATAGCCGTAAGAACAAAATGAATCTCACGCCCGCTACGCTCAAGACGCCATGACGCCATGACGCAAAGATGACTGAGAATGAATCAGGAAAGGAAGTTGTGGATGCCGCTAAGATCCTGGCGTCTTTGCGTCTTGGCGTGAGCATGGACGACATGGCCAACAACGATCAGTCTACGGGTAAGCCGCCTATCATAGGCAAATAGTTGATCATCAACTAAGCGCCACTCGGCTGCGCGCTATTGTTGTGGGTCGTCTGTGAACGACGTGCAATGCGTGGACGGCAAACATGGGGGCTTTGGTGTCGTTTTTCTTTTTTGATGGTTCTGGAGGTCGCCAAGACCACCATCAAGGGGGCTTCTCGGCGACCAATACGGGGAGAGCCAGCGCTGGAGACGCCCCCACACCCAGAGCCGCCAAACAAGTTTGCGCATATGGGGCGATGCCCCAGGCTGGTATGGTTAGCGCCGCGGGCGCTACGGATCGCTGCCGCGTTCGCACGGGCGGAGCCTGTGTCTCTGTCCCGTAGCGCGGGCCTCTGACCCGCGATTGTGGGAAGTTCGCACGATGAGCGTAAAGCCTTCCAGCAGCGGTTCATTCGCCGGGAGCGAAAGCAGCCGTGAAGGAAGCAGGCGCAGGGAACGAGCGACCCGCACCCCAGGCGGGTCGGGGGCCCGCCCTACGGGGGGTGGCGTCCGCGAGGCCGGGGTGAGGAGATGGCGATGGGGTGACGATTGCGTGAGATCACGGCCAACGGGCGGCAGCCCCGTAGGTTGAATAGGCGCACCCTCACGGCTTTTCAACAACATGGTCCTGGGGCCCTGCCCCCCACAAATCGGCGACCGCCAAGGCCATTCTGGTCCTCTCCATCACTCCATCACGACCGTGCCTGCGCGTCCGCGGCGCACTGTCTCAATCCACCAGCTCCACCGGCCACCACTCCAGCTTCCAGCGCTGCTTCATGCAGAATTCACGGAACCGGCGCGAGCAGATCAGGTAGGGTTGGCGGGTAGCTACCGAGCCGCCTTTCCAGCCTTCCGCAGTGGGAGCCACGTCAAACACGCCCAGTTCGCGCTGAACCTTCGCTTGATCAAAACGGAGGACGGCCGGGTAATAAAAGTCCTCGGCCCAGCAGCCCAGCGCGCGCAACTGTTCGCGCGTGCCGACGAACTCCCCGTCGCGCCACCAGCCGGGATCCTCCCGCACCACCGAATCCCCGTACTGGTTGACCAGCTTGTTGAGCACCGGTGGAAGCGCACGCTCCCCGTCCAACCGCCACAATGCCTCCACGGGCGGTTTCTTGCCGATCACCTCGACCTCCTGGAATGTGAGGTTCACGAAGGATTCGGCTTCCAGCAGCCGACGCGTGCTGCCGGTGCAGAGGATTTCCTGCGACCGCCAACTGTTGCCGCCGAACGGGCACCGGAGGATGTCGGCGCGCTTGACCCGGAGTCTCCGACCCGACAGCCTTTCGCCCTCGACCACCACCCTCTGCAGCGGCACCACCACGCAATAATCCGCCTGCTCGACTTCTTCGGGATCAAACTCCCTGAAGCCGTGCACCTGAAACCGAGCCGGATCGTTGAGCACCGGACGGAACTTGTCCCAATTCGGCACCTTGCCCGTCTTCTCCTCCAGAAAGGCGAACATCTCCTTCAACCGAGGGGAGTCGGCAGGTTCGCGGACGTTGATGCCACGAACCGAGCGCTGCCTGGATTCAGGCCATAACTGGCAAAACTCCAAGAACAGGTCGTGGGGGATCACCTTACTCGCATAATTGGAACTTTCCGATTCGTCGAACAGCAGGAATTCAATCCACAGCTTCATGGCAACACCCCCCGCGCTTGAAACCAGGCCTTTACAACCTTCGCCTGTGCGACATACCCAGCCCCCTCGTACAAATCCACCAACCCCTGCGCCTTTTGCCCCGGCTGAAGGGCGTCGTAAGCCGGAGAATTGAACCACGTATTCATCTCCGCGGTGAGATCTTGGTGCACGCCGCGGCTCATAGCGTGGCCGGGCACGTCGTCGGGGCCGAACCCGGCGGGCCAGGCGCCCTGCATGTCGGTGCGCACCTTCTTGGGAATCATGTGGTGCACGTCCGTGTCCACCTTGCCCACCCTGGTTCCCGCTCCCCTGAAAAAGCGGTTGTTCCAGTCGGCCACCTTGGGCAGGTCGTCAACGTTGGCAATCACCCCTGTGGCGAAGTCGTCGACCATGCTGGCACTGACGTGGCGGGCGGAACCCGCCCAGGTGGCGCTGTCAATGGCCTGGCTAGGCCGCATTCCACCCTTCGCCTGAACCAGAATCTCAAATCGCTGGGCCCGCAGAGCCGGGCCACTCAGTCCCGTATTGGCAGCGGTCCGGAAAAAGGCGCTCTTGACCTGGTGACAAGCAGGTCCGTTGTTATGCACCCAAACCCCCGCTTCGCCGACGAAGTAGGTATGAAAGTCTTCGACTTCGAAGTTGTAGGTGGTGAAGCGCTCTCCGGGTGGGGCGCGACTGGGGCGCAGGCCGAGCACACGGGCCAGGCCACGGCCGTCGGCGAGCAGCAGCAGGGCGCCCGGCTGCAAGTCAGCCATGGACACGAACTCATCGGCACCCACCAGATAGAACGGATGCACGGCGGTGCCGGTGATGGTGTCGGTGGGACCGCCCCCGGAGATGGCGGCCGGATTATGTGCGTTGCCATCCCCGGTCAGTTCAAACTCAAGGGTCCACAGTTCCAGCGGCCGGGTGACGATGGTGTCGACCACCGGCTTCCAGGTCTCCTCATCGGTTGATTCGCAGCGCGCCCAGACGAGGTCGCCGACGGCGATGTCCTCGATCGGCCGGAGGGTCCTCTCGATGACAACCCCATCCCGGAAGAAGGCGCCATCCACCTCGGCCGCCACGGCGGCGGAAGTGTCGGCCAGGGTTGCAGTCCACACCAGGGTGCCCGCCACAAAGCACATGCCCGTGGTCTTGGCGGCGGCGGCCAGCTTCTGGAGGATCTCCATTGCGCAACGTCGGTCACCGGCCCGTCCAGTCAACCAGCGGAACCGGCCAGAATTCAAGCCCTGCCGCCCCAAGTCGAATGATATTCTGTCTGGCACGCTGACTTAGCGGAGAATCAAAACGCCGCTCACAAGCGTTGCGTCCACGCACCCGACACCACCGTCGCGCCCTTTGTGTTGGCAGCCCACAAGGTTCTTCGCACGCCGGTGAGCGCGCGAAAGCCGGTTGGGCTTCGCCACACCCGGCCGGTCGGCATCAATCCACCAGCTCCACCGGCCACCACTCAACAACCAGGTTCTGTCGTCCCTGCTTTTGCATGGCGCACCAGTCCCAGAATCTCCTTGAGCAGACCGAGCACGCGCGCCAGGCCGTGGCCGTCGGCAAGCAAGAGCACGTCTCCCGGCGCCAGCTCGCCCATGGGCACGAACTCTTCGGCACCCACCAGGTAGAACGGATGCACGGCGGTGCCGGTGAGGGTGTTGCTAAAAAACCGCCCTGCGCCGACGCAGGCCACAGGAGCCCAGGTCAGTGAGCGCGCCCCATGCCATCGTTGTCGCTGCCTTGGCTGCCACAATTCTTGTCGCGGGCGCGACAGGGATTGTGGCCACGCGGCCGCACCCCCTGCACGCAGCCAACCCGCTGCGCCGGGCTCAGTCCACCAGTTTCACCGGCCACCACTCCAGCGTCCAGCGCTGCTTCATGCAGAACGCGCGGAACCCGCGCGAGCAGATCAGAAACGACTGGCGGGTCGACTCTCGTCCGGCATAACAGTTCGATGGCCACCCCATCGCGGGCAACAACGGGATCCATCTCCCCGCCCGCGGCGGCTGAAGAGGCGGTCGGGGCAGCCGTGAACAGGACAGCAACGGAAGTCGGCGGCGCGATGGAAAGCGCGGCCAACAGCAGCAGAACCGGGTGAATTCTGAGAAGGCCCGGACCGGCCCCTGATGCAGCGGACCAACCTCTGAACAAGAGTTGTGTCAACGTCGGCGCCCGCTTGCAAGGAGAACTGGTCGCGCATACCACGCCATCGCCCCGCCTCATGCGGCGAGCGCCCATCACCCATGCGTTGCCGCTGGCTTGCCCGCCACACCCGTCCCGCCGCGCCGGGGCTCAATCCACCAGCTCCACCGGCCACCACTCCACCGCCAGCTTTTGTCGTCCCTGCTTTTGCCTGGAGCACCAGTCGCGGAACTTCCTTGAGCAGACCACCATCGGGGGACGGCTGTTGGCGGGTCCGGAGAACCACGTTTCGTTGGTGTGCGCGAGATCAAAGGGTCCCATCACGGACTCCAACTCCTGACGGCGATATCGGAGGAGCGGAGGAAAGAACAGGTCATTCACCCAACATCCCTGGCCGTCCTGGCCTTGTGTCTCTTCCCCACCGTTGTGCATCGAATCGTCACTGGACTTCCCGGGGGTCACCGGGTTCCCCTTGTCATTGACAAGCTCGTTCAGCACCGGTAGCAGCGGCCGCTGCCCGAGTATCCGCCAAAGCGGTTCCTCTAGCGGCTTGTTCCCGGAAACCTCCACCGGGTCGAAGCAAAGGTTGGCGAATCCTTCCGCCTCCATGCGCTCGCGGAAGCCCTCCGTGCAGAACAATTGGAAATCTGACACCAGAGCTCTGCCGAAGATGCGCCGCATGATCTCGCTACGCTTCACGCTGAGGCGTCCGCCTTCCAGCCGGCATCCACCCTTCACAACGAAGTCCAACGGCACGCACACGAAATAATCGGCCGCGTCCAGATCTGCCTTCTCAAACTCCCGTTCGCCCCGCAACTGGAACCGTCCGGGATCATTGTAAAACTCTGGAAACCGCTTCCAATTCGGCACCTTGCCCGCCTTCTCCTTCAGAAAGGCGAACATCTCCTGTAACCGCGAGGAGTCGATGGGTTCGCGTATGTTCACGCTTTTTCGTCCGACGGTCAAGGTCTTCGGCCAACGCGATACAAACCCATCAAACGCTGGGGCGTGGACTAGGCTGCTCGAGAGCGAGCTGTCCCCTTCGTCACGGCGCAGGCCAAATTTAATCCACAGCTTCATGGTAGCACCCCCCGCGCTTGGAACCAGGCTTCCACCACCTTTGACTGCGCGTGATAATGGTTGTCGACATAAAAATCCACCAACCACTGCGCCTTGCCTTCCGGCGACAGCCCGGTGAACTCTGGTTTCTTGAGCAACGGATTCATCACGTCTGAAATGTCTCGATGCAAGTCCCTCGCCATCGCGTGGCCCGGCACGTCATTCACCGAGCGCCCAACGAGCTTGCCGCCGGCCTGAATCTGCAGGGTGACTTCCTTGGGGACGATATGATGCACCTCCGTATCGACTTTGCCAACTCTTGCTCCGGCGCCCTTGAAGAAGCTGTTGTTCCACTGGTTGACCGTGGGCAGGTTGTCAACATTGGTGATCACCCCATTGGCGAAGTCGTCGACCATGCTGGCGCTGACATGGCGGGAGGAACGCGCCCAAGTGGCGCTGTCGATTGACTGGCTTGAACGCATCCCGCGTTTCGTATCCAGCAGAATCTCGAACCGCTTGGCGCGCAGGGCCGGGCCACTCAGGCCCGTCTTGCCAGCCGTCCGGAAGAACGCGCTCTTGACCTGGTGACAAGCAGGTCCGCTGTTATGCACCCAAACCCCCGCTTCGCCGACGAAGTAGGTGTGGAAGTCCGCGACCTCGAGGTTGTAGGTGGTGAATCGCTCTCCGGGTGGGGCGCGGCTGGGGCGCAGGCCGAGCACACGGGCCAGGCCGCGGCCGTCGGCGAGCAGCAGCAGGTCGCCCGGCTGCAGGTCGGCCATGGACACGAACTCGGCGGCATCCACCAGATAGAACGGATGCACGGCGGTGCCGGTGATGGTGTCTGTGGAACCGACCTCGGAGATGGCGGCCGGATCGTGGGCGCCGTTGCCGTCGCCCGTCAGCTCGAACTCAAGGGTCCACAACTCCAGCGGCCGGGTGACGATGGTATCGACCACCGGCTTCCAGGCCTCATCGCCGTTGATCTCGCAGCGCGCCCAGACGAGGTCGCCGACGGCGATGTCCTCGATCGGCCGGAGGGTCCTCTCGATGACAACCCCATCCCGGAACAAGGCGCCATCCCCCTCGGCCGCCACGGCGGCGGAAGTGTCGGCCAGGGTTGCAGTCCACACCAGGGTGCCCGCCACAAAACACATGCCCGTGGTCTTGGCGGCGGCGGCCAATGGCTGAAGGTTGTCCATGGCGGCCTTGCCCGGACCACTGCTGAAAAAGCTTGAGTGCTGGCGCAATCCATCCAGTTTCTCGCCCTTCCCAAGGTTCCTCAGGTGGGCCAGTTTGGAGAACGGCACGAAACAGAGGCTCACCTCGAAGGTGCCCCGGCCGACGTAGTAGCCTTTCCGGTAGGGCGTAGCGTTGTGGTAGTGTTCAAGAAGTCCGACGAACAGCTCGGCCCCTGTAAGGATCACCTCCCTGATCTCGCCGCCCATTCGTGCGAAGCGCTCGGTCCGTCCGGTGAGGAGGTCGAGAATGATGTCCGCGCCCCCGGCCGCCAGGTCGGCGGCGAATTGCGCCGCCGCTCTCGATCCTTGGACGACGTTGTGGACCATCTGACGCTCCTGTTCAAACCGGTAGCCGTTCAAGACCTTGCCGGTGAGCCGGTAGGGATAGGTCATGCCGCGCCAGGTACTTTTTATGGCGAAGCTAGCGCCCTTGCGACCGAGGGAGATGAGATCGCCGGTGCCCTGCACCAGGTCCTTGCCGCCGTCAAAGAAGCCGGCGCCAAATCCCTGGGTGAAGTCGAGCGCGCTGCCGGGCATCCAGGCGCCGGCCTGCCGCTCCAGCGCGCCGAGGATCGCCTCCTCCGACTCGTCATCCTCGTCCCAGTCCTCAAGCTCCCGGGCCGCCCGGGCAGCCAGGACCTGTTCGAGATAGTATTCCTGCTGGTGGGCCACCATGTCGACGGTCAATTGGAAGCCAACCTCCGCCACGCCGCCGCCGCTGACGTCACCAGGCTGTTCCATCGGAACCAGCTCAAGGGACTCCAAGCCTGTGACCAGATCATCGGGACCGGCAACCCGGTAGGTGTAGCCGTGGAACTCACCGCCATCGCTCTGGTAGATGACCTCCGGATCATCGATTGTCATCGGGTCGTCAGTCGGAGCATCCTGTGGCGAGTAGAAGCTGACAACCCGGGTGAACAGCTCGGTGTTTGATCCTGTTTCGACAATGGCATTGAAGTAGACCAGCCCGACGCCATGGCCGAGGTGCGTGACGACAGCCTGCATTGAGTCGATTAAGCCGGGATGCATCGACGTTTCGACCGGGAGCAGCAGTTCGAACTGGCCGTCAGCACTGGCGAACATGCCGCTGTCGGCCGCGGTTTCGGTCAGGGTGACAAAGCCCGTGTCGGCGAGATCGGTGATCAGGCGGGCGCTGACGGTGTCGACCACCGCGTCGCTGAGATCACCGTTCAACTGCACGGCAAGCGCGAGGCTTTGCCCTTCATAGACGTTTGTCGGCGGTTCCTGCGGATCGCCCGGGTCGCCGGGGTCGCCAGGATCGGGATCACCGCCCTCGTCGGGATCCGGATACCAAGACTCGGGCGTCTCGATGTGCCACGCCAGAACGGTTTCGCCGTACGTTTCGAACACCGGATCGCGGGCACGCAGCGAGCCGAGATTGACGCCGTCGAAAGCCTCGATGTCGTGAATCACCGTGTCAAAGGTGCCGACATACGGGTAGCGCTTGCCAATGGAATCGGCGTTGAAGTCCTTGTTGACTTGCAGAGGGATGACGATCGGCTGCTCGGCATCAGGAAACCACAGCTCGATCTCCTCGATCACGCCGCCCGGGGCCGGGTAGGCGTCGCACGTTTCCGAGGTGACCTGTCCCACCAGATGCAGGGCGATCGTCAGCGTCGGGTCGTCACCATGGGTTTGCCCCGGAACAAAATCCGTCTCAACAATCTCGTAGGTCGCGAGTTCAATGACCGGGCTTGGCTGGGAGAGAATCGGGGCTGTAACGCCTCCCGGCAGCGGATCGCCGTTTTCGTCCAGAGCGGCCAATTCGAACTGCAGGCTGGTGAACGCGGCCTCATGCACCGGAAGCCACTCATTCTCGGTTCCGGGAGCCAGGATTTCGAGCTTCACCCGCTGGTCGGCGGGTTGTTCGCTCGCGCGCACTGATTCGACATACAGCACCCGCCAGGATTCGCCGGGCACATCCGGATGATCCGGCACGCTCTCCGGCAGATCATCGAGGGTAAGCTCAAGATCGCTGGGAATGAAGTCCCCGCCCTCGTCCACCGGCAGCGCATCGCGGGTATCTGAAGTGTTCCGGGTCCAGACCCGCAACTCTCCGGCGCCGGGAGCGTAGGCGCGGGTGCCGTCCGGGTTCTCGCTACGGACGATTTCCGACGGGTCGGAAGCTTCATACACAAGACGAAACGATGTTGGCGTGTCCAACCCTGGATAGTCGGGGATGGATATAAGCATCGGCGTGAGAGCGGCTGCCTGCATCCGATCGTCCTCATCCTCCGGTCCCGGGGATAAACCGTCATTATCGATGGCACCCAGCCCTTCCATGCCGTCGGCAAAATCGGGCACATTGTCCCCATCCAGATCACCATTGGCCACCAGCAGGATTTTTCCCGGAAACTCGAGTTCTCCCTCCACGCCCATGGCGGCGAACTCCGCTTCATCGAGATTCGGCAGGTCAATACCGTCATCGTTGTTCGAGTCGACGGCAATCACCGGCGTTACCAGCATCACAGCGTCGGCGACGGTGCCGGTATTCCCGCCCTCGCCTCCCGTCAGGTCATAGGAGAGGATGACGTCACCGACCTCCCATTCGGGTCCGCCTTCGAGCCAGATCTGCACCGGCAGCCCGTCTACCAGGTCCGCCAGCGGCCCGTTGGGTTCCGCCAGATCAATCTCAAGATCGATTTCCTGGAGTTCCAAGCCGTCCTCGTCAAAGGCGCGCACATCGTCCGGCAATTGGAGTCTCACGGTGCCTGCATCGGCAATAGATTCGCGAGCATTAAACCTCAGATCGATCTGCACGAAGTCGTCGTCGGCGGAGCCGGTGGGATCCAAGGGTTCCCGCCCCCAGTCCCAGCCGGGATCACCCTCGCCGCCCGGTTCGCGCTCCAGATCGAAGTCGATGTTCTTGAAAAGGAACCCGCCGTAAGGTGTCTCCTGCAGGCCGGCGGCCGGCCGTTCAATCTCCTCGCCTGCGGCCCCATGGCTGGCGGGCGTGTGGGCGACCATGGCGAGTCCCGGGGTGAAGGCGATGACTTCGACCGTGCGCGCGGCGGGGCTTTCGGGGTCCTGACCGCTGCCACCGGCGCCGACGTCGAACACGCGGGTGGCCGCGCCAAGAATCGCCGAGTTGCCCTGCCGGAATTCGGGATCAGCGGCGCCATCACCGGCGGAATAGGGCAGGTCCTGTTCGGTCGCCGGGGCGCCGCCGAAGATGTGCCAGCCGTCCTTGGCGGCGAAAGCGACCGAGATCTTGTACTCCCGGTCGTCGGCTACTTCGCCGTTCTGGAACTCATGTGGGATGAGCACGTAACAGCGCGTGGTTTGCCCTGAGGTCTGCACAAAGTAGACCGCATTGTCCTTGGCCTGGCCATCGGTGACCTG